>JAITCR010000122.1 GCA_031282985.1 Nitrososphaerota archaeon
TTATCCGGCGAAGCTTTTCATCACAATAACCAACCAAAGTTTCAAACTTTTCACGATCACCTGTAAATCAAAACAAACAACATAACGACTTATTTTAGTTTCGCAAGAAGTCTAATATACAACTTTGAGAAGAGTGCAATGAAAATCATTCAACTAAATGTATCGACACACAATCAAGGAGGAAACTAGTTTCCGAACAGGTCTAATAATTAAGAACCTGCCTCAATAAATTTTAAAACTGTTGTAGTTTGTTGTTATGTTGGAGTTTTGATCGTTGAGGTATGATGGTGATTTAACTGATAGAGAATGGGAAATTATAGCACCTATTTTTATGCGTGCAAATAAGGGCAGACATTTTCAAAAACATAACAAACGCGAATTAGTAAATGCTGTACGTTACATTTCAAAAACGGGTTGCCAGTGGCGTTACTACCTAAAGAGTTCCATCATACAAAATTGTAAGCTCATTTTATGTACGCGCCATAAAAAGTGGGTTGTGGGAAGAAATGATGGATTTACTGGTACAAAAAATACGGTTGAGTGCTGGTTGAGATGTTGATCTAGGTTATGGTTTGATTGATTCTCAAAGTGTGAAAATGACTTCTGGTTCTGAAGATAGAGGATTTGATGGTGGAAAAAATTAAAGGCCGCAAACGGCATATCATAACGGACGTTGTGGGTAATATTTTAAAAGTGGTTGTTGGAGTGGTCAATATTTATGATACGATTGTAGGTTGGGGTGTGTTTAAGTCTGTTTTAGAAAAAAAGTTTCCTTTACTTTTGGGTGTTTGCGGTGATGAGGTTTTAGGGGGACTTTTTTGAGGTTTGTAGAAGAGTTGGGGTGGAAGTGTGGTATTTCAGAGAGGGGCGTGTCGGAGGGTTGGGGGGTTTGCCTGAGCGTTGGGTGTGGAGAGAACTTTTGGTTGGTTAACATGGTTTAGACGCTTATCTAAAGACTGTGAAATAACTGCAAAATCAGAAGAAAACATGATAATAATAGCACACTCAACAATCCTACTCAGGAGACTCTGCTATTGAGGACAGGTTCTTAGACTATGCAGAGATACATGGGGTGGAGCGTAATAATTTTCGTCAGTGGCATTGGTGTGGTTGGTTTCGTCGGAAAACTTGCATGGTTTCACATAGTTTGCGTATGATTGATTTGACGATTTTTCTGTTTGCCCGTTTTCATGTCAATGGCTCAAGAGAGGAGATCTGGAATCTTGCACATAACTCCTTTTGAAAAACTCTCTTAGGAACTGTGCATAAATAACTTGCACTCGTAAAATGGAATTACACGAGCTTTCAGCAAAAAGAAGTGCACATTATTTTCGCACAGTTCCTTATTTCTTATTATCCATTAAGGCTTGCAGTTTTTCCTATAAACTATGCTACAAATGGTTCAAATTTTTTTAACGTATATATCTGCATGTTAGTAAGCATTAAGTACTTCTCATGATGAATTAAAAATTATTGAGGCCGTATTAATGTCTGAAAATTTCTCAAAAAAATGGGATCAAAAAAGGGATGACCCCTCTATTATAAATTCAATTAATCAAAAAGTTAAACAACAACCACCCTTAAAACAACGCTTAGACATGGCAACTAGAAAACTTGATGTACAAGTTAACCGTTTAGACCAAATGAGTGAACGGTTTACACAAAAAGACCGTGCCTTATTTACAAAACTCGTAGACGCTTACCAACAACACGACATGGCACATGCAAACATTTACGCAACAGAACTAGCTGAAATCCGAAAAATGTCCAAATTAATCATGAACGCCAGACTTGCACTTGACCAAATAAATCTGCGAATAAAAACTGCAACTGAACTAGGCGATATAGTATCTATGCTCGGCCCCTGCATCGGAGTACTCCGTAGCGTAAACGGCGGAATAGGCGGCATTTTACCCGCAGCAGAAAACGAACTTGGCGAAATTGGTGATCTGCTTAGCGGATTAATGATGGAAGCAGGAACAAACAGCGGAATGTCTCTAAACTTTAACACAGTAAACGAAGACGCAGCAAAAATCCTAACCGAAGCATCCATAGTTGCAGAACAAAAAATCGGCGCCAACTTTCCTGACTTACCATCAGGAATGCCTATTAACGAGGCAAAAGGTAAATCAGAAACCTAGTTAACAACCTTCTTTTTTTTTAAAAAACAACTTGTTTCAACAAAGAAACAAAAATTTTGCCCTTTTACATTAAGCAAAATGTACTCCTAACAAATAAAATATGTGGTAGTGTTCGGCATTGGTTTATGTTGTTAGGGGTCGTTTGAAGATTTTTACGTTGATACATAAACCAACGACTGTTTGTGCATTTGAAGAGACTTTGAAAAACACACGGTCCTTCTTGCCAATCGTTTCACCCAAGTACATAGCGACAGGTGTTTACGTTCAATTTTTTGCGTATTTCTCTTGCCGATTTTAACTTTATCTGCTCCAAAATTTTTTTCATACACGTATAGCAGAATAGTTTAAGAATTATACTCTTCAAAATGGGTGTACACGGCTTCTTGTAGTGTTTCACATTTAGACATCAAATCAGGCAAAGCACACTTCAAATTAGCCCACCGACACTCAATACAATTAAAAACAGGCGAATACGCAGGCAAAAACAACAAAAACACACCCACCCGCTCAACAATAACTGACAACTTTTTCCTCCGATGAAAAGAAGCATCATCCAAAATAATTGTCACACCAAAGGCACACAAGACAAAAACTAATTCTCAAACCAACCTCAAAAAACACACCACAAGTCGAATACTCATAACACAAAACAGCCACCACCAAACCACCCAACAAACCCCATACAACATTCAATCGGTAAAATTTACGCCCACACTTAACATCCTCAACACGCTTACACCTTGGCAC
>JAITCR010000134.1 GCA_031282985.1 Nitrososphaerota archaeon
CTTTTTTGATACTTTCGCTACCACAGTATGGGCATTTTACCAGAGTTTTTGTGACCATAAGAGTTAACTCTCACAAATAATCACACAACACACCAACTAAAATGCTTTATGACATCACCTAAAAATAGGTGCTATAATTTCCCATTCTCTATCAGTTAAATCACCATCATCATACCTCAACAATCAAAACTCCAACATAACAACAAACTACAACAGTTTTAAAATTTATTGAGGACATGTTCCAAACCCGCCAACATAGTGATGCATCAACGGGAATCCAGGTTACAAATTGAAAAAAGGGTATAGCTAGATTTTTTGTTTTAAAATTTTGCTAACAAGCTCTGGGGTGGCTTTACCTCGAACTTCTTTCATTATTATACCCATTAATATGCCAAACATGTCTTTACCGTTTTTCTCGATTATGCGTCTGTTAGCGGTGATGATGCGGTCAATAATGGGTTCCATGTCAGTTTCTGTGAGCATTTTCAGACCTAACGCGGTTGTTGCGTCCTGAACGGTTTTGTCTTCATTTTTTGTGAGCCAACTAAAAACTTCTGTTATTGCTTCTTTAGCAAGTATTCCTGAACTGACAGTGGTAAATATTGCTTTTATTTGTGTTTCATTGACATTTTCAACTGCAATGCCATCACGTTTGAGTGATTTCACAGTTTCAGTGAGGAATGCTGCGACAGCGGACGCTGCAACGTTTGTTTCTTTGATGATTTCTTCAAATAGCGCGGTATATTCGGAGTCGATAATTTGTTTTGACAATTTTTCATTTAATGTGTATTGTTTCATTAATCGTGCGAGCTTCTTTTCAGCTGGTTCTGGCAGATTAGCTTGAACATTTTTAACAAGTTCTTCTATGATTGCCTGAGCTGGAATATCCGTTTCTGGATACATTCTGGCTGCTCCAGGGCGTGGGCGCATGTAGCGTGTTGTGCCGTCATCTTTGGCTGTTCGAGTTTCCGCAGGTACGCCTATGAGCGTTTCTTGTGCGCGTTCTATTACTGCTTTAAGTGCGTCTTTAGTATTTTCAGCGGTGTCGGCAACAAATATGACACAGTCGTTTTCAGTGGCGTTGACGGTTTTGCGTACTGTTGTAACTTCTTCTGGGGTTATACCGTAATTGGGCATTTCGTCGGTGTGGAATATTCCTCCAACTCTACCCCAGAATTTAGCGTGGTCAGAGAGTTCTGAGCCAACACGGAAGTTGGGTATTAACTCTTTGCTTAAGAGTCCTGCGAATCCTGCAAGTTTAACTGCGAAGACTTTATGGTTTTTATCAACTGCTTTTCGGATAACTTTTGATTTAGACTCTTTGAATATGTCTGTAACATCAACGAATTCTGGTTTTAAAGACTCTTTGGTTATTCCTCGTTTGTGTAATTCTTCTTTTACACTAAGCAAACCAAGTTGGCGTTGTACTTCATATTCAATTACAGTTGAGATAAGCTCCAGTTCTTGCACGCCTTTAATTTCAACTAATGCACCATTTGGAATTGACACATTAAGGTCTTGACGAATAACACCAAGACCGCGCATAACTTTGCCTGTGTCACGTAAAATTCTGCCAATTGCCAAGGCAACTTGTTGTGCTTCAAGTGGTGAGTAAATTACTGGTGCTGTGGTAACTTCAATTAGTGGAATTCCAAGACGGTCCACTCGGTAACGAATAGTTTTGCCCTCATCTTCAGTGCATATTTTACGTGCAGCATCTTCTTCAAGACTTGCTGCTTGCAGGGGAATAATTTTTTCCCCAACTTTTATCCAGCCGTCTAAGGCAACGATGCATGTGCGTTGAAAACCCGTGGTATTTGAGCCATCGATGACTGTTTTGCGCATAACATGTACTTCGTCAACAGGTTGCATATTCATCATAAGTGATGCAGTAAGAACAACTTTTAATGCGTCTATATTTAGTGAATGGGGTGGTTCTTCGTCCATTTCAACAAGACATGCACTTTTGTTGTTTGCTTCATAAATGATTTTAACCCCTTTTTGAAACTCGAAAAACGCTACTGGATCAACTTGCCCAAGTTCGCTTTGCGTGGGACGGAGCCGTCGTAAAAAAGTTGTTTCTGGGTCATCCTTAAATAATTCAGGATGACAACTGCAGAACAGTTTTGAACCCACGTTAAGTTGCTGATGAATTTCTAAGCCAACTTTTAAACCAATTTTAGCATAATCAACATTAGCAGTATTATTTGTCATTTTATTGTGCTCCATAAGCAGTTTTCTCTTGAGGAAGTGTACGTGACGTAAATTCACCAGCAATATTGATTTTTAGTAACTGCTTTACTTCTTTAATGTCACTGGTTTGTCCAAGTGTCCACATAAGCTTAACAAGTCCAGTTTCCGGAAGCACATCGTCAAGTGGAATAACACCTAAATTTAACAGGTCACGACCTGTATCGTAAACATTCATGTTAACCCGACCCCAAATACACTGAGACGCAAGAGCCACAATTACCCCTTTAGCTATAGCGTTCTTAATAGCTTCAAAACAGAACATGCTAACATGCCCTAAACCCGAACCTTCAAGTAAAATACCTCTAAAACCATGATTAACATAAAAGTCAATAACAGAAGAATCCATGCCGGGATAGAATTTGACGAGTGCAACTTTTTCACAGAAATCCGGTTTCAAAATCAACTGCTTTGAACAATCTCGACGTTGATAATCATGTGTTTGCAGGATAATTTCTTGGTTCAAAACTTTAGCTATTGGAAAACCATTAATGGATTTGAATGTATCTCGACGACTTGTGTGACATTTACGCACTTTAACGCCTCTATGTACAGCAATGACAGAATCAGAGATTGTCTCATGCATAGCTAAACCCACTTCAGCAAAAGAGGCTTCACCTGCAGTTTTAACTGCGCCAATTAGATTAGTTGCTGCATCACTACTTGGACGGTCAGATGAACGTTGGGCTCCAACAAAGATTACTGGAATTGGCAGATTTTGTAATGCAAAACTTAACGCGGCTGCAGTATACCCCATGGTATCTGTGCCATGGGCAATTACAATGCCGTCTACTCCTTGTTTTATATAATCGGCAACTTTTTGAGCAAGTTCCGTCCAGTTTTTCGGAGTCAAGTTTTCACTGTAAAGACTGAATACAATTTCAGTATCTACACGAGCAATTTCTGAAAGTTCTGGTACAACACCATAAAGATCACTTGCTGATATAGCTGAACGAACGGCCCCTGTCCTGTAATCAACGCGACTTGCAATGGTCCCACCCGTGCTCATAAGTACTACATGAGGTAAAACAGAATTTTGTTCAGGTAAAGCTGGTGACACAAACATGGGTTTAGTGCCCACACCCACTTTTTCTATGATATCCCCTTCAGAAACAGCTATACCCACATTGTAACCGTTTTTCATTTTTATAATGATATTTGTTGCATTTCCTAATTCAGAACGGGGAATTAGGATACCTTCATAGGTTTTACCCTTGCTGGTAATGCATATGATATCTCCAACCTGACAGTTAGCCTCTTGAAGTAAACGTAACGCAATACACTTGTAACCTGAACTTTCTAATTCACTCATGCCTAAATCTCTCTTTATCAAACAGTAAACCTGCGCGTCCTATATTACAAAACGTGCAGTTCTGTGTTACCTAACGCACACAATACTAAAAACTTTTTTAAATGACGCTGACCAGAAAATCAAAAAAGTATTTGCCCTTTTTGCTTCTTATGTATGGCTTTATTGTGGCGTATCTTTTTTATAAGGGCTAACACAAATATGAATGTTAAATAGGTGCAAAAGAAGTGCCAAAAGTTAAAGTTGCATTAATCGGTGTTGGAAACTGTGCTTCAGCTTTCCTTCAAGGCGTAAGTTATTACAGTAAAGCTGTAAAGTCAGAAGAGTTTGTTGGTTTACGAAATTCTACATTGGCGGGTTATGTTCCAAGCGATATATCTGTTGTTGCAGCTTTTGATGTAGATGAACGTAAAGTTGGATTAGATCTCTCAGAAGCAATTTATGCTAAACCAAACAGTGCTCCAAAAATTTCACAAGTACCAAAAACAGGTGTCACAGTAAACAAAGGGCCACTCTTTGATGGTGTTGGAGAATCAACAAAGCATATAGTTCAAGTAAGCAACAAAGCTGATGTTGACGTAGTTAAAATTCTTGAAGAAACGGGTGCGGAAATAGTTATAAACTTGCTACCAAGTGGCGCAATTAAAGCAACTGAATACTACGCAAAACAAGCTATTACAGCGGGATGTGCATTTATCAATGCAACACCAAACTTTATCGCAAGTGATTCTTTGTGGACAAAACAATTTCAAGAAGCAAATTTGCCTCTCGTTGGGGATGATTTAGTTGATCAAATTGGTTCAACAGCGTTGCATAAAACATTACTTAAACTGCTTTCTGATAGTGGAGTAAAAATCACTGAAACTTATCAACTTGATGTCGGAGGCGGCGCAGAATCTGTTGACACTCTTGAACGCACAAGAGAAACAAAACGTGCAATTAAAACAGAATCAGTAGCTTCAGCATTACCATACAAAACACAAATTGTCGCAGGGTCAACTGACTATGTAGATTTTCTACAGAACAAACGTGACAGCTACTTCTACATTGACGGCGTTTACTTCTGTAACACCCCATTTAAAATTGACCTTAAATTCCAAACAGTTGACGCACCAAACGCAGGCAGTGTGCTTCTAGATGTTGTGCGCGCAGTCAAAATGGCATTAACTAAAAAACAAAACGGTTCAATTGAAGCAATTTGCGCTTACGGATTTAAACGCCCTCCTAAGATGACTTCAATAGAAGCAGCTGAAGAAAACTTCAAACGCTACATAAACGCCTAATTATTTTTTTAAAAAAATATTTAGTTATGTGTTGAAAAAGACGAGTGAGTGATTTTTTTCTATTTCGTTAATCACGTGCTCTCTTACACAGTTCTTTTTTAGGGCATCCTTTAACGTGTCAATTGTTTGAACTGGTGTAGGGTCAACCCCGCGCAGTACAGCCAGATAATTGCTCAAAAAATCAGCTACACCAATGACCGAAAACATCTTTGCAAGACTACGCTCGCCTTTACTCCATATCTCATAAATACCTAACCCTGACGGTTTTATGAGCTCCTTTGTTATTTCAATACGACTACGTAGCTCTATAGATTCATCTTTATCTCGGATAAAAATCGCAACAAAAGTATCTTTAATGTTCCCAATTTTTTCGTACCCAACTATTTCATTATGATTCAACTCGGGCAGATTATCCCATTTTGACATCATTTTGGCATTCTCATTAACCTGCTGCTTAAGCCGTCTTGCAACACTACTGAAAACACCAAACCCATAAATCATGGGAATGCAATCTTCAATATTTACTGCTAGATTTTTCGCTAAACTGTCCTTTACTGGAGTTCCAACAGCGTTCTGCATTTCAATCTCTTTTATAATTGACAACGCTTCACCAAGTTCAACGGAAACATCTGATGTTAAACCTATTTTTTCAAGAAAAGTAAGCAAAGGTATAAACATGTAAGGTAAAGCTGCACGAGGTGGCATGCCTGATGGAACATGTAAAAATGGAATGTTTAGCCGCTCCGCAATTTCCATAAGTGTACCGCCGCTTGTTATACAGTAAATCATGCACTTTTTCTTAATGGCGTCACATAGAGAACTTAGAGTCTCTTCGGTATCCCCAGTATAACTGGTCACAAGAACCAAGGTTTTTTCGTTAGCATAAGCAGGTAACTGATATTCCCTATTAACCTCTATAGGAACATGAATTTTGTTCTTTGCCCAGTCTTTAAGAAACTCGCCACCTATAGCTGAACCACCCATACCAGTGATGATGATATTACTGGGTTTAACGTAGCTAGTTACTATAATGCCTGCAGCTAAATTAGCCGCTTTCTGATAATGCATATGCATGTTAAGACAATAATTTAGCATGCCTGCTTTATCTATAGTTTTTATTTTTTCGAAATCCTCTAAAGGATGTTTATCCATCACTTAAACCTCAGGGATACTTCTTATTTTTATATCTCCACACACCTTTTTAAGCTGAACGTAACAAACACGTAGGAAAGAAGGTTTGGATAAAAGTAAACTTGCAATAGCTATTCCAGCGTCCATAATCTCTGACACGCCACACCTGCGAGAGAAAACCTCTAAAATAGGTTTAATCGCTCGATCAGCTGCAATTTTTAGGGTACATGAAATAATAATCTACCCTGATAACCCCCGTACTAAACAAGCACAAGAACTAGCACTTATCGCAAAATTGTTGAGCTACATAGAAACCCCACAGTATCTAAGAAAAAACCTCTACAAAATAGAACCAGATTTACAGTACGCAGGAATCCTGCCCCCGCTACGTACACCTCATCACCCATCCAGCGGCAAAAACCGTGACTTAAAAAACGGTGAATACAGAGAAGGCTTAATTTTAAATCAATCAAAAGAAGGCCTAATAGTTGACATTGGAGTTCAAAACACAGCGTTATTACGTGAACGACAATTCTCTATTGGTGAACGTTTAACAGTCCAAGTTATAACAAATGGCGACCGCATTGAGGTGCAAGCGGTTAACCGTGACTATATTCCTTCTTATTGGGGCTTTCAAGTTAAAATTGAAAGCAAAACATTTGGACACATGCTACAAACTGAACAGTTCGATTTGGTAATTTCAACTGCGCGCATTGCTGATCGCTTTGTAGACGTTGCCAACAAAATTGCAGAGCGTTGGAACAGAGCTGAACGTGTATTAGTCGCCTTTGGTGCGCCTGCACGCGGATTACACGAAATTGTTAGCGATGAAGGCTTACGTATTGAAGATGTTTCAGATTTCGTGGTTAACACTGTTCCACAACAAGGAACAGCTACTGTGCGTACAGAAGAAGCACTTTTAGCAACATTAGCAATATTCAACCTAAGATTCAACCTGTAACAACCAATAAACTTTGAATTTTTTCGTGATTTTGGGTAAACAAATAAATGCGGCATTACATTATTTTCATCTATGCCTACTATTGATATTGCTATGCCATTGACTTTACTACTTGTTGTAACAGTAGCATTTCTTCTATACAAACGAGCTGAAAAAAGACTTAAAGCATCAGTTGAAGAAAGCGATTTTCAAACAAAAGATATGCTCATGATTGTTGGAGCGATCATTATTGTCATTTCAACAATAACTTTAACTTCCTTACGCAATCCTGAAAACATGTTTGGGAACATAGTTTTATCAATATTTTTAGGTGCCTATACAATGTTACTGTTCACTTTTACTTACCTATTTTCAGGTATCAAAAAAAGCAGGGCTAAACTGTTCTCGATAGGGTTTGGTGCTACAGGTCTAATTGCAGGTGTATGTAGTTTATTAGAGCCTCTTCAAGATCCTGTTACCATATTTAGAGCAGGTGCATTTTTGGGATTAACCGTTATTTGTTTTATAATCGCATTTTATGAACACAGACAAATTGATGATGTAAAGAAAGCAAAATGGTATCTTGCAATACAACCTCCAGCACTATTTTTACTAATATTTGTATTCTTCAATATTCTCCATTTTGAGGGTACATTAAATATTTGGTTCCCCACTTTGCTGGACATATTCGGGGCAACATTTGCGGTTTTGATTATTTTGTATCTTAGTTCACTGTTTAACTGGAAAACTGTTGGAATTTTCGCTGCTATGTTAACATTTATAGATATCATACTAGTCTTTAGTGGGCCAATGGTTGCCGCAGCAGATACATTCACTGGCTTAGGTCTTCCAGCCCTAATTTATCTGCCAAATATTCCTCTTATACCCGTTGACTCTATGCACTTTAACATATTAGGTTTTGCGCCCAGAGGTCTTGGTCTTGGCGACTTTTTCTTCGCTGGAATTTTAGCTATTCAAACATTCAACAGATTCGATAAGAAATATGCTTACATGTCTATCCTCTTTATGGTTCTGTCTTTTGGAATCTGGGAAATATTTTTGCCAGATATTACAGCATTTTTTGGCATTCGTGGATTTCCAGCGACAGTATGCATAATCACAGGATGGTTACCTGTGGCTATAGTAGGTACTTTTCTACATAGAAAACAAAAAGAAGCCGCTCTGCCTCCTTCGGTTGCTCAAACAGAATCCTTTGATGGGTCTCTCTGAGTTTTTCATGGTAAAACTTGTCAGATTGATGTTTTTGTAACGTGTTGTTTGGATAAAGACATTTATAGAGATTTGTTTATACATGTATTTCATGCTTCAATAACACCTATGTTGCGAAAAGTTCTTAAGGCATAGACTTTTCATTTAAGTGGCAATATAATGCAGGTGTTAACTGCAATTCAAGGTCTGACTTGTTTGTCAGTCAGACTGTTGAAAGGTTAAAATAGTCGAATGAAGAGGTGAAAAGATATGGAAAACATTTACGCAGCAATGCTCCTTCACAAGGCAGGTAAAGAAATCACTGAGGCCTCAGTTACAAGTGTCCTTACAGCAGTAGGAATAACTGTTGACGCAGTTCAAGTTAAAGCACTCGTTGCATCACTCAGTGAAGTAAATATTGATGAAGCAATTAAAGCAGTACCAACTATGATGGCGGCAGTTCCAGCACCAGCAGCAGGTGGCGAAACTAAAGCAGCAGCACCAGTAGACGAAAAGAAGAAGGCTGAAGAAGATAAAGCCAAAGAGGATGCAGCTCTAGAAGGATTAGGCGCCTTATTCGGTTAAATAACGCCTTAACTTTTATTTTTGTAACCAATTTTTCCTATTAATTATTTGAGAGGGTTTATGTTGGAATGACAGCATAGTGTTTTGAGTGGGTATTGTGTTTTGTCCAAAATGTAAAGGCGCACATTCAGTAAAAAATGGTCATCATCATGGCAAACAGCGTTATAAATACAAAAAGTGTAGGCAGCCTCCGGAAACCTCTTAACTATCAAGGGTATAATAGACTTCTTGCATAACTATGGAAAGCAAGATTAGTGTCTTGTTGGCATGTTTTTGTGATATTGATAAAGTTTGAAAATATTAAGGATTATCGTGATGAAGAGTTTCGTCGGATAACCGGAGTTAAACGTACAACATTTGAAAAAATATTAAAAATTCTCGCTGTTACTTTAACTAAGCGCCTTGCACTGAGTGGTCCAAAACCCAGGCTAAGTCTTGAAAATATGCTACTTGCCTGCCTTAGTATATTCGAGAATATCACACACATACGCATGTTGCTGCAAGCT
>JAITCR010000147.1 GCA_031282985.1 Nitrososphaerota archaeon
CCCTACCCCTTGAAACAAAAACCCCTCAGAAACAAGACAACCAACACTATCCTGATAAAGAAAAAAATCATACTCACTACCTCCTACATACGCAATACAAATAATCTCTCCGGTTTGACGGCTAACAATTAACTGCGTTTTTGGGTGTGACATTTCTTTTTGCCACTATAGTATCTTTTCGGGTTTTTTCGGCCGCTCCACCGGACTCTCCGCTACATCCACCAACACAACCTCAACATTAGCCTCCTCGCCCATGAGGCTTTTTTGCCCGGCAAACTATTTTTTTTCGCTTCTAACCAAGGTATTCTCTGCCCACGCTATAGTGTCATGAGTTGTAGTCTCACCAACTTAACTCATACGATAACTCCTTTTGTGTAACGTATTGCCGCCAATATTTAGACTCATGAAGAGTTGATCTTCTAAAGACAACTTGGTATGCCTGCCCGCCGCTTATGCTTCTCCATGTAGGCAACGCGTAAAATCTCAACCATGGTATCAAAGGTTTCTTTTTTAACCCAACAATTGCTTAAAATCTTCAGCACTTAACTTTACATCCTTCTCATACCGACCATAAATTCATATCAACCAATTAAAACGCAATGAACACAAAACAACTCATCCGCCCTATTATGATTTCCGAGGAGGTCTAATATTTGAGATATAGAATTTAAACTAGTCTGCTATACCACGGCACATGAGAACATGTTTGCGCATTCTCCACAAATCAGACGCATTTTTTTAACAAAAACGTAGTAATTTTTAAATTTTATATTTAATCTATTTAAATATATTTTTTGTATAAAAAAAGAAGTTTTTTAGCGAAAAAAGGGTATAAAAGAGAAGTTGGATCACGACAAACGCATGAACTATCCCATTTTAGACAAAAGACAAAAATTTGACGCTTTTCAACCCATTTTTGTTCTAATTACTTGATTTTTATCGTAAAGCAGTACCTTTTGTCAGCATGTTAAACTTCAACGCTATAAATATTGCGCCTATTCTGCTTCATGCGTTTGTCGTGTAAGTTGGATGGTGGGGCTGCCCGGATTTGAACCGGGGTCTATAGCGCCCGAGGCTACAAGCCTGGACCAAACTAGCCGACAGCCCCATGATAGATGTTAATTTTGTTGGTTTTAATGTTTAATGTTGTTTAAGTCTTTAAACTTACCGTGAATAGCAAGTTTGTTTTAAATTTGTGTTTATACTGCTGCTGTTTGTGTATGTGCTAGTTTTTTGTTGTGATAGATTTTTGCTATTATACATAAAATTGCGGTTGTGATGGCGAGGTAGAGAGGCCATTGAAAAGCAGCTGAGACCTTAACGATTATGCTTACGCCTTCTGTGAATTGTGTAGGCAGGATAACGATTGCTGCGCCTATTATAGGGAGGTTCATATCGAAGAAATGTCGTATGATTAATATTATCAGTAATAGGCATGTGGTGCTGGTGATAACTGAGTATAGGGGTTTTTTCCATGCGAAGTCTATTAGGTCTTTAGCGTAAGGTTTGGTTGGGGCTATTGAGTATATAAGCATGATTATGCCGCTGCATAGGAAGGTTAGGATACTGCCGATATTTAAGGCATATATTAGTGGAATTGTGAAATGTGTGCCAAGTAAACCAAAGTTGGTGTTCATGGGGGAAACATTAATTTTTACTGCGTCCCCTATGGTTAGTTGCCACCATGGGTGGTATAGTGAGACTATTATAACTGTGAAGGTTAGGATGCCTGCGGTGATGCCAAACCAGTTGAGTTTGGATAAGTGTTTAATTAAACTGTTTGTGTTCATGTTTAGTCAGCTAAATAAGTGTTTGGTGTTTAAGGATTGTTTGAGGGATTTGGATAGAGCCGAGTTTACGGTGGGGCATTATGATTTTTATATCTGTTAGGTCTACGCTAAAATTTTCAAATTCAGTATTTATGCTATCTTGTCCTTGATGGTGTGTTGCAATGTGTTCTATTGCAGTTGTTGATAAAATGCAGTAAACATTAAAGTTGATGGTTTGTTTTGGCTCCAAGGTTGCGGGTTCAATAAAGGTATCGCCTAATTTGAATTTATGATCAGTACATACCATTTTTGCATCCATGGTGGTTATAGTGATTTTGCCGTCTAGGGGGTTTGTGAAGGTGTAAATTAATTTAATGGTGTTATTTTGAAAGAAAACAGGTTCTTCTGATAGGAATGGAAGGGAAAAGGACATACCAGCAAAGTCAACAACATCCACAGTAGAAAGGTCATCTGTGCCACCGTTAAGTAATGCAGCAAACGTTGGGGGCAGAATTAAGTCGACAGGGTTGTCACGATATATGATTACCTGAACAGTTATTGGTATAACGACTATTAAAATGGAAATCATTGTGAGAAAAAGCTTGACCTTGCTCATTTACTTCGCTTACATCCTTAAGTTATTTTATTTGATACTCTTATGCTTATATGATTTACGTAACAACAGTTCATTTAACTTTTTCAGTTTTGCAATCCAACTGTCGTTTAGACTCTTCATATGGTGTAGAGAGAACCTCTTTTACCTTATTTGTAATCACGGGACCTAAACCGTTAACAGTTTTAGACCATTGTTCCACATTCATTAGTGCATTAACTGGTGTCTGATAAACATCCAATATTGCAACAGCTTTTTCTCGTCCAATTCCAGGTAAACTGGCTATAAAATAAATTTGAGCATCAGACAAGGTGTCGCATTTTTTAGATGCATGTACAATAGGGCTACGTTTGTCAATAATCTGTTCTTGTTTTGCAGCTGTATATAGGAAATCAACCGTTTCTTTTTGTGAACCAGTGTTAACTATGGCTATGCCGTTTTTTGCCAAGTTAAACATGGCTCCCCAGACGGCTTGAGGTTGAATGCTACTGTATTTATAAATTACCGGCAGATAACCTTCAAGAACAAGTAAAACTTTGGGATAAACATTTTTTATCAAAAAAAGTTGCTCAAACAAGTAACGTCGCGTTAAAGTGTAAACAAAATCGCTAACAGTTTTCCGCTCCACAGCACACTGACCAGAAATGACATAGTCACCCTTATCAAGCATTTGAGTTTTAACATTTACGCCTTTTTCAACAAGGCCATTGACGACTTTTTTTGCACTACTAGCTTCACGACTGTCAACAATAATTGTTGGCTCTTCGCCTTTCTTTTTATCGCCAATAAATGGAATAAGCGTTTCCATGCTTGACATAAATCATCACTCACTGTTTAACCATATTTCCACTTTATTTTAGTTACGCTTCCATCAAAAACGAACCATACATAACTTGCGACACATAGAAAAGAACATTTTAAATAGGTATAGTAACTAACCTTTATTATTTGTAACTACTCAGTCGCATGGAGATTTTTGAAACAATGAAGTTCCTGTTCCTGTGAGAATTCCCGAAATAGAGCTGTAGACTGACTTTTCCTGCTTAACAGACGTACCAATAATTAAAGCAAATTTACCAAAAATCCTCGCACCCGCCACTGAACGAAAACCACCTGACACCTTCTGCTTCACCTCAACATTACAAATATCACACTCAGCTTGATTGTTATCAAACGACACCCTAAATAAAAACCAACACAAACCGCCAAACCTCCACCCGATACACAATAAACCAATCCAACAAACGCCCAGCCTCCGAACACCCCACACACCACAACCAAAGAATTCTCCCCAACCCCAACCCCAAAACCCGCTCATACTCCTCAGAAAAACTCTCACGATAACACTCCGGCAACACCCCACACCACCCATTTTACAACACTCCACAACCAATTTTAACCTGCGTAAAAAATCAGCCATCCAAACCACCCAACCCTGACCAGCATTCCCAACCACACCCCGTAACTCACGTAACAAATGCACATTACAAAGAGCATACGAACAATTCTCACACTTAAAATACACCTGCCAACAATCATGAACAGCCCCACCTCAAAATCGGTTAACACTCCATCATTATCATCCGTACCCGCCTGCCCACGCTTAGGATGAAACGTGATATAGGTCGCCTGTGCACTTGAAGCAGTGTGCAACTAATGCTTCCCTGCATCCACATTAACACCAGTTTCGTCAAAATGCAAAACTGATTCACCTTGTAATTTTTGTGGAATTTCATTTAAAACCGGTTCTGCTTTCTGAGTAAACTTTGATATGTGGTTAACTATGGTGCCTGTGGGTATGGGTATGTTAAATATGTCGTTTAGGTTTTTCTGTGTTTTATCATAATTCACCATGGTATAGTGGGTAAATAGTACAGAGATTGTTTTTACGTCTTGTCCGTATTGTGTTGTGGTGGTTAAGTTTGGTGGGAAGGCGGCTGGGTTTTGTGTTTGGCAGTTTGGGCATGTTGTGGTTATAGTGGAATAGTTTAAGAATTGCGCCTTCCGAAATGGGTGTATATAGCCTCTTGCAGGGTTCCACAATCAGGCATCAAATCAGGCAACGCACACTTCAAATTAGCCCACCGACACTCAATCCTGCTAAAATCAGGCAAATACACCGATAAAAACAACAAAAACACTTCAACCCGTTCAGCAATAAACAACAACTTTTCCTTACGATGAAAAGAAGCCCCATCCAAAATAACCATAACACCCTTTGGCACACAAGGCAAATACTGTGACTCAAACCAACCCTCAAAAAAC
>JAITCR010000041.1 GCA_031282985.1 Nitrososphaerota archaeon
CCTCAATATTTTTAAAAAAAAATTATTTGGTGAAACGAGAAAATAACGTTATATCTCATTTTTAATTGTGTTTTATGCAATGTTAATGACGCTAAATTATATGTATCATCACAATCAATGTTAAACAGGACAAACAAAACATATTTTGTAAATAAACAACATAAAAAGAAAAAATATTACAAAATAACCGTGACCATTGAAGAATATAGGCCATTACAACATAAACAATTGCGTTATTCAGCAATTATTATTGAGGACAGGTTCTGAGACGGCATTTTTGGATTTGAAATATGCTGTACATGTCGAGGATTTTATAAGTAAGAAGGAAAATTCGATAAAACAGGAATTTTATGCATCTCTGATTCAAGCAAATATTGCGATGTTATTTATGGAAACGGCAAATCAGGTGATATTGAGTAAAAAAAAGAGGTGCAAAAGTTGGATTACGCTGTGAACAAACGCAAGTTATGTTGTATTGTACGTGCATTTTTGTGGGATTTAGTACGACATCATCGGAAGGTGGTTGATAGAATTATTACTGTGGCTACAAAATTTCAATCAGCGATAAGGCCAAATAGAACGTTTGAACGACGATTATCTATGTGTAAACATCCTATAGGCTATAGGAAAAACTGGATGGTAGGCATCGCTTAAGTTAATGACATTAGATGGTGTTGGGTGTTGGTTGTGGAAATATCAGTTGCAACAGTTTGCCAATCGGGTGGGTCTTGTGGTGTATGTTTCGCATTTGCCTCCCGGTACGTTGAAGTGGAATAAGGTTGAGCAAGGTTGTTTTGTTTTATTAGTGAGAATTGGGTTGGGCGGCCTTTGGCGGATGTTGAGTCGGTGGTTAGTTTGATTTTTAATACTACTACGCGTAAGGGTTTGAAGGTTGTTTGTCAACTATATAATGGGGTGTATGTTCGTGCGAAGAAGGTTAGTGATGTTGAGTTTGAGTTGATAAATATTTTGAGAATTGGTTCTCATGGTAAGTGGAACTATAAAATCTCTCCAACAAAATAATCGCAAGTTATTTTTGCACAGTTCCTCACTGAACCTGGGCTCTCAAAACACCTCAAAAAAACGAGATTCACACATAAAAAAAGACACCACAACCAAACAACCAACCAACAACGAAACGACACCATCAAGGCAAGAAACACTTGGAAAGAAACACAAAAAAATAGACCAGCTAAACTTGGATTTCTAGATGAAAGTAGCATAAATACTGTAATGACTACACTTTATGGTTGGTGAGCGCTCCCGAGGGTGTATGATTATGTTCCTGATGCGCGTTTTGTGCGGACGTCAATAATTTCAACCCTTGGTAAAGAGGGTTTTGAAGCGACTACGTCATTTAAGGGAACTTTGAACAGGAGGGTTTGAGGTTTATTTGCAGAACTATCTTGTACCGACTTAAGTTTAGTGATGTTGTGATTATAGATAATTCGTTGGTGCATAAGGTTAAGGGATGTTGCAGTTAATTTTTGATAAGGCGCAATAGTTTTGTTTTTGTCTGTGTATTCGCCTGATTTTAATTCTATTGAGTTGGTTTGGTCGAAAATGAAGTTAGCATTGCGGAAGTTGAAGAGATCAAGTGAAGTTTTGGAGAAAGCTTTGCTGATTGCACTTGCCAGTGTAACAAAAGATGACATTACAAACTATTTTTCACATAATGACTATTCATGAATTTAAAGTCAAGTTGCTATACCCTAAATTAGGTGGAGTTGAGGTAAATTGTTTGGTTTACGAAAGTTTAAATAAATTAAAACCTGCTTGCCTTCGAGGAATAGCTTGTCTGATGTAAAAGAGCCGCATTATAAACATCATAAGCATCATGCTCCAGTTGTAAATCTTGACGATTTCGAAGGGTTACTCCAAAAAGCGTCTGATTTGCGAGGTCATAGATGTTTAGGTTTGCCTTTAGGTATTAAAATGGCTCAATTAGGTGTCAAGTTGCTTAATTTATCTGAAGAAGATAAACAAGAGTACCTGATGGTTTTTGTAGAAAATGACAAATGTCCCGCTGATGGTCTGCAAATCGCAACAGGATGCAGTGCAGGAAGTCGAAAATTCAAAATGCTACCCTACGGTAAATCAGCAGCCTCTTTTGTTGATGGTCGAACTGGTAAAGGATATCGTGTGGTTTCAAAGAATGATGTAAATGTTCGTGCTTTAGCACTGGCTGTAAAAGATGGTATAATAGCGGCAGATGAGAAAGTTGAAGTAATGTCTAGTTTAGAACGTCACATTTTAATGAATGCGTTTATGAAGTTAACTCCTGAAGAATTACTTGATGCTCAAAGAATTGAAATAATCTGGAATGATCCGCTCATCTCTTCGAAAAGTGAACCCTTTGTTTGCTGCTCAAAATGTGGCGAAGAAATCATGAGCGGCCTAGGTAACAGACAAGATGGCAAAATACTCTGCCGACCATGTCTAAACGGTTCATACTATAAACAGGTCTAAACATGTTGTTATAGTGGAATAGTTTGAGAATTGCACCTTATGAAATGGGTGTATATGGCTTCTTGTAGTGTTTCACATTTAGACATCAAACCAGGTAACGCACGCTTCATGCTTGCCCATCAATTTTCAACGCGACTAAAATCAGGAGAATACGCCGATAAAAACAACAAAGACACACCCGCCCTCTCCACAATAACTACTAGCTTTTTCTTGCAATGAAAAATAGCATTATCCAAAATAATTGCCGCACAAACTGGCACACAAGACAAAAACGTGTTTTCAAACCAACCTCAAAAAACACACCATTAATCGAATACTCATAACACAAAACAGCCACCACTAAACCACCAACAAACCCCCTACAACATTCAATCGGTAAAATTTACGCCCACACTTAACATCCTCAACACATTTACACCTCGGCACACGACCATATTCACACATTAAACCTTTTTTTATCCCACATTCATCAATATAGACTCGTTTATGCTCCGGAATTAAAGATAACGCGTCTAGAAGGCTTGGCGGTCGGTTTGTGATTTTCACTGTAGGTGAAACTTTTTTT
>JAITCR010000070.1 GCA_031282985.1 Nitrososphaerota archaeon
TCACTACACAAGTTATCTGCTACTGTGCCTACAGTTCTAACCTGCTTACCTGTAAACATAAATAACAACCAATTAAGTAAGCAATACAGCCCCCATAAAAACATTCTGATAAAAAATAACCTATAAATATGATGTAATTATTCAGTCGTATAGAAGTGTAACTTTTAGTTAACTATATAACTAGCGGTATGTATTGCAGTTGTGGTGTTTGTATTGCCCAATCCCACATCCAAGGAAATTAGAGAAAAAATAATCCACCATAAACAGAATCACGTAAATGAAAAAGACATCGCAAACTGGCTGTAATAAGTAAAGCACTGTTACACAAGTCTGGGCCTGCATAAAAACACTGGCTCAATCCAACCCCGGCCACGCACACAAGGACGAAAACCCCTTGTAACACAGCAAGCTATGGATCAAATAACCAAAAAATCGAAACAACACCCGATATAACTCTAAAAGGATTAATTCGCGAGTTCAACCTGCCAATAAGCCATGTCGCACTTAGCAAACGCCTCACAAACTCGGCTACACATTTAAAAAAAAGACGTTCCATCCAAAAGAACAAGAAAACCCTCCACCCTAAAAGATCGAGCACTCTGGCGTATCAACCAACCTAATTTAGATGCGGCAAAACTAGTTTTTCTTGATGAAGCTCCATAAACCTTGCCTTTACTCGACTTTATGGTCGAGCGAAAGCTAATCAAAGGATGCCTGAAGGCATTAAAGATGTGCGTTTTAAGCGTCAGTCTATGGTGTCTACTGTTTGTTTAAGTGGGGAAAAAGTCGCTTTTGTTTTTGAAGGGACTCTAAATAAAGAATTATTTGTGCAATATTTGCGCATATGGTTTGCGCCTGCGCTTGGTCCTTTGGATGTGTTGGTGTTGGATAATTCTTCGGTGCATACGTCAAAGTTGGTTAGGGAGGTTTTGGGGAGCTTGGAGTTAAAGTGGCCTATTTGCCTGTTTATTCTTCGGATTTTAATTCTGTGGAGTTTATGTGGGCATATATGAAGTGTATTTTGCGGAAGCTTAGGGCTCGAACTGAGGTTGCTTTGATGGATGCGGCAGTTCAAGCTCTTGATTGTGTAACACCTGAACTCATTGCCTCATGGTTCAAACACTGCAACTACACATCACACATAGTTAACTAAAAGTTACACTACTATGCAAATATAGCCAGAACCATAGAAGAAGCTTGCACACTTATAGATGCAGGTTTTGAATACGTTACAGACATGGAAGACGCAAAGATATTTCGCAAACGCAAATAACCCAACAATCAAATTCTACCGCCAAATATACTCCTAAACTGTGAAAAATAACCCTAAGCTTAAATTTGGGAACTAATATTTTGCTTGCAGACATAAGAGGAACTGTATTTGGCTAACGAAAAAATTCAATCGGGCGATTACGCATTAATATATCTTGACGCTCGACGGACGTACATGTTAAAAGTTGAGGCAGGACAGACATTTCATACTCATAAGGGTTTCATTAAATTTGATGAGTTAATTGGTAAAGAGTTTGGAGCGCCAATTAAAAGCAGTTTAGGTGTAATGTTTACTACGCTTAAGCCGCAGCTTACTGATTATATTATGAAGAGTAGTCGTAATACTCAGATAGTGTATCCAAAAGATGCCGCAGCAATTATAATGTTTAGCGGTATTGGTTCGGGTAGTCGTGTGGTTGAGTCAGGAACGGGAACTGCCTCGTTAACGACTGCGTTGGCGCATTATGTAGGTCCGACAGGTAAAATTTACACTTATGAATTGCGTAGTGAATTTCAAAAGAATGCTGCTAAAAATTTGCAACGCTCAAAATTGCTTGATCATGTAGAAATGAAAAGTGGCGATGTTACTCTTGGTATTGAGGAACGTGATGTTGATGCTGTCATTTTGGACTTGGCAACACCTTGGCTTGTTATACCTCATGCTTATGAAGCTTTGAAGCCTTCGGGGACTCTGGTTTCTTTTAGTCCAACTATTGATCAGGTTGTTAAGACTACAGAGACTCTTCGAGAAAACAATTTTGTTTTCATAGAAACTATTGAGCTTATGATGCGGGCTATGCAAGTTGAACGTGGAAAAACTCGTCCACAAACACTTATGACCGGACACACGGGCTATATTACGCATGCAAGGAAAATTTTAAAACCTACAGTCACTTCTGAAACGTTACAAGTGTCTTCGTTAATTCAGGAAGTTATGCCTGAGGTGTCTGTTGAAGAAGCAGATTTTGTAGAACAAGAAAACAGTGAAAAAGAAGATTTAGCAGAAAACTCTGCCTAAGTTTTTTGTTTTACTTTTATTTTTCCTTTGACTCTTCGACCGTTATCGGGCAGAGGCATGCTTAATTGGTAAACAGCCTGTTTAAACTGGTCAGCGCGGCCATGTCTTGTTAGAGCGTAATATGTTCCTAAGAGTTTGCCAAAATACGGAATTAATACTCGATCGAAGGTTTTGTACAGAAATGGATTATGTAACCTGCTTTCTAGGAAAGTTGGTTTCCAAATTTTAATGTTGTATTCCCAACATTTTATGAAAAAGTCCCAGCGAGCTTTAGAGAGGGAATCCATTTCGGCACCTTTCTTGTTCATTAAAACACAGTTTTCTAATGGAACAAAGAAGAGCGGCACATAGAATGCGTTGTAATCTTTAAGGTCATCCATTAACTCGAGGGTTTGTAGCATGTCTTCTTCTTTCTCATCAGGTAAACCGATAATTAATGTTGCAAGAGGATACCAATCGTTATCGTTTAAAATACCAAACGCGTTAGTAACAATTTCTGGCCACTGTTCAGCCGAATAAGGCAACATTTTACCACCCATGTATTTCTTCATAATACGTGGACTACCTGTTTCAACACCTGTTTCAGCAGTAATTATGGGTTTTCCACCAAAAGAGTACCAACTTTTCTCAATTAAAATTTCAGCTAAATTCTTAATCATATCAGGACTATGATAAACAGGCGCCAGAGACATGTGGGCAGCTTGTATACTTTTTACGCCCGGATGTCTTGCAACGTTTTTACAAAGTTTAAGTATTGCCTCACTGTTTGGTGCAAATCCAGAATCTTTTTGACCATAAAGGAAAAGGTCTTCTGTGATTAAAGTTATATGATCACTGCCTTGTCGGGTGCTTAAGGCGACTTCTTGTAAGATTTTTTCAAGGGGTACATCTATTTTGTGTTGCATTGTTGGTGTACAGAATTGGCAGTTCCGTCCACATCCTTTTGAAATTTCAACTGCACCATGTATAGAAACATTTTGAGTTATGGGCATTTCTTTGTTATAATTCCAATTATCTAATGATTCATCAGCCCTCGCAATACGAGGAATAGGCTCGCCACTTACAGCTTTTTCAAAAAGCTCAACAATTGGCGCGGGCCTTCCGCCCATTAAAACACAATCTACACCATAACTTTCAGAAACATGCTGCCTTTCAAGCTGCCATGAACCATACCCACCCACGATGA
Source organism: Nitrososphaerota archaeon (assembly GCA_031282985.1). GTDB lineage: Archaea > Thermoproteota > Bathyarchaeia > Bathyarchaeales > Bathycorpusculaceae > Bathycorpusculum. Next base: position 3,477 of record JAITCR010000070.1, read on the forward strand.
CTTTTGGCTTATATTTCCTAATTGCAGGATGCATAACAAGTTTACGAAATTCAATACGATTCATCGGTTCACCACCACCTACAATGGAGCTATAAGTTTTACTCACATACCCCATTCCGGTAGGGTCCATCGATGAAATTCCAACAACCTTTGTATCAGGCCCAATAAATAAGTCCAAGTGTTCAGGATAAACAACAGCTATATCTTCTCTGTCAAAGCCACCTTCAAGCAAAATAGACTCCACTTTACGCAACCCATAGGGTGCATAACTGGCTTGCCCATCAGCTCTTGGCGGCTTATGTGGATATAATGATTTCCTTACGTAAAAAAGGGGAATAGGCCCTTTTCCAAAGCCGCCTACAAATGCCATAAAAGGACTGTTAGAAAAGTCGCTCATTTCTGTGGCTGATGCTGTAAGTACAATTTTAATTCCTAAACCTGACGCCAATCTCTTTCGACCTTGTGAATTGATGTATTGTATCAGTTATTTTTGTCTGTGGCAGTATTAAAAATTACCGACTAAAATTTGCGTACAAAAGCATATTTGAGTTTAAAATTTAGAAATATTGCGGCAAATGCAGGTTTTGTATCTTTTTCATACTTGAGAATTTGGGTTTTGAGAGAAAAATTGTTAATGTTTACGGTATTTACTAATTTTATGTTTATAGCAAGTGACCAAAAGTTTTACTATGTTCTATTTATCATGATGCCTATTGAAGCATCAGGTCAGAGTTTTGGGGCATATCAAGAACACTTATGATGAAGAAATAGTGTAAAAATACGCTTAATAACATTATAGTGGAATAGTTTAAAATCTGCACCTTCTAAAGCAGATGCACGCGGCTTTTTGCAGGCTTTCACCTTTAGGCATCAACCTGTACATCCTTTTGCCTGTACATCAGAATAACTTTTCGAAAAACTACCCTGCGTGTTACAACAAATACTACAATACAGTGCAAAAATTAACCTATTTCACTATATGAGCATTCGACTTGTGGCGTGTTTTTTGAGGTTGGTTTGAGAATTAGTTTTTGCCTTGTGTGCCTTTGGTGTGACAATTATTTTGGATAATGCTCCTTTTTATCGTAAGAAAAAGTTGGCAGTTATTGTGGAGAGGGCGGGTGTTGGTTTGTTGTTTTTGCCTGCGTATTCGCCTGATTTTAACAGGATTGAGTGTCGGTGGGCTAATTTGAAGTGTGCTTTGCCTGATTTGATGTCTAAATGTGAAACACTACAAGAAGCCATATACACCCATTTTGAAGAGTATAATTCTTAAACTATTCTGCCATAACAAGTTTTTCTGAGGGTAACTCTTTAACGCGTAGTTTTAATGGTTATGTTTTGTGTGTTTTATTTGTAGAAGGTTCTACTTCTTGTTCAGGCACCTTTTTTATTGTTAACGCATTTATATTTGTTAACGCATTTATATAATTGAGCTGCCCTTCTTTTTGGGTGGTGTTCGATATTAGTTGAACGGTATGTTGAAATATTGTGTGGTGGTGTGGGTTGGTAGTGAGTGTGTATGGCGTTAGTGTCTGTAAAGTGTCCGCGTTGTGGAAGTGTAAAAATTGTGAAATTTGGCAGGCAATCTAATGGGCACAAAAGTATGCTTGTCGTAATGAGGAATGTTCACGTTCAGTGTTTCAACTTGACTACAAATACCCTGCTTGCGAGCCTAGTGTAAAGTTTCGTATTCTTGAAATGGCCATAAATGGTTCAGGAGTCCGCGACATCTCACGCGTACTCCACATAAGTGCAGATGTTGTTATTGATACGTTAAAAAAAAAGAAAACCGGAACCAACAGGTAAATCTAACACACATTAAGCCCCGTAAAGATACCTCAGAAATCGTTATTGAACTTGTTTGCGTCGAAGAGGAGAGATGGATGAGATGGGGTCCTATGTTCATGATAAGGGGCATCAGTGTTGGCTTTGGCATGCAATAGATCACTGTTCTGGTGAGGTTTTGGCGTATACGTTTGAGCACGTGAGCATTGTGTTTTGG
>JAITCR010000077.1 GCA_031282985.1 Nitrososphaerota archaeon
TATGTGATGAGTGGGGTTGTTATGCGTTATAGGTTTTGTTTAGGGTTGTTTGCAAGAGTTGTGGGCTGAGAAAGTAGTTAAAAGTGGGATAGTTCGTGGAAAACAACGCTATAAGTGCAGATCATGTTGTTATTTCTTTGTTGAAGGGGATGAACGGACAAATGAATCAGTTGCTGCATTAAGGGCATTATGTGTGCTGTTTTACTCTTTGGGTAAAAGTTCGTATGGCATGTTAGGTAAAATAATTGGTCGGGATCGGTCACTTATTTATCGTTGGATTCGTAAGCGGGATTAAGCACAAAAGAACCGGTTGTAGCTGGTGAGATTAAGGGGATGGGGTTTGATGAAATGTGGCACTTTATTGGTTCAAAAAAAGCAAGTTTGGGTTCTCAAAGCTATTGGCCGTGGTACGCGGAGAACTGTGACGCTTGGGTGCTTGGCAACTGTAATACTGCAGCCTTCCGTTGGCTTTATTGAAAAGTCAAACACTTGAAGTACTGTACTTTTTATGCTGATGATTGGGCTGTGTTTTCGAAAGTGTTGCCGAAAGGTCGTCGTGTGGTTGGTAAGGCTCATATTGTTGCTGTTGAGCAGGGTAATGGTAATACGCGGCATCATTTAGGTTGGTTTACTTGGCGGATTGGGGTGGTTTCTAAGAAGCTCTTATGGTGGATTTATCTCTTCGGTTGTGGTGTGCTCTGACAAAATCGGATATCTTTAAACAATGGCAAACCAAAATGATGTATATCTGTAAGTATGCGCTCTCTGTTTTTTGTTCGTGATTTTTGTTGGTTGATTATTTTAAACTTTAGTTTATCAACTTGTAATTAATATTATTTAATGTAGAATTTATTAAATGCGTTGTTGTTAGATGTTTAAATTAACAAGTTGATGAAAAATGCAAAAAAAAACTATGTATCTAATTGCGGCAATAGCTATTGTTGCGATTCTGCTCGCAGCAACTGCAGTATACTATTATAACAATAACTCAAAAAATAACGATGACAACAATATAACTCCAACACCATCTGCTACTGCTACCCCTGAGGAACCAGAAGAACCCGATGAATCATTCCCTATAACTATAATGGATGATAGCGGTGTTAAAATAACTATAACAGAAGCTCCCCAACGCATTATCTCTTTAGCCCCAAGCAGCACAGAAATCCTCTTTGCTGTTGGTGCCGGCGACCAAGTCGTTGGAGTTACTGACTTTTGTGATTACCCCTATAATTTTGCTGACTGGATTGCTGAAGGTAAAATGAGTACAATCGGCAATTACTGGCAGCCAGCAATAGAGCCAATAATTGCTCTAGAACCTGACCTAATTCTTGCTAGCGGTGGTGGCGCAAGTGATGAAGTAGCCGATAAACTACGTGGTCTTGGGTATAATGTAATAATGCTAGACCCTGCAACTCTATCTGACGTACTCTATAACATCGATATTATAGGTAAAGCAACTGGCCATGCTAACAAAGCAACTGACCTACTAACCAGTCTACAAGCACGCATAGATGTTATTACAAGCAAAGTTACAGGAATATCAGATAAACCAAAAGTCTACATCGAAATATGGGATGATCCACTAATGGCTTCAGCTAAAGGTAGCTACATAGATGATATTCTTACAATAGTTGGTGGTATAAACATTTTCGCTGATGCAACAACATCTTATCCGATTGTAAGCTCTGATGTTGTCATATCTAAAAATCCTGACATAATCCTTACAGAATCCGGTAATGTTGCTGACAGAGCAGGCTGGTCAAACATTAATGCCGTTATAAACAACAAAGTCTATGACCGTGGCAGCGACGCTACTTACATACGTCCCGGACCAAGGCTTGTTGATGCTTTAGAAGAACTTGCAAAAATAGTGCATCCAGAAATTTTTGGAAATATCTAATCTAACTCTTCTTTTTTTAAAAAAGAGGTAGCAAATATCGCATGTTAAACAATTTTAAACTATCAAAAAAATTAAGTTCACATAGAAAAACTAGAAACTGGCAACTAACCATTCTATCTCTCTTTTTACTATTAATATATACCATAATAGTATCCATAAGCATAGGTTACACTTCTATACCTATTCCAAATATAATTAAAGTATTCCTTACAAACGCTCCTGGACTTAACCGCTTATTTCACTATTCTGTTTCACCTATAGAAGAGGTACTAATCCTTCAAGTACGTTTTCCAAGAGCATTATGCGCCGCACTTGTTGGAGCAGCTCTATCTATTGCAGGTACAGTATATCAAGGACTATTTAGAAACCCCATGGCTGACCCATACACAATTGGTGCATCATCAGGAGCAGCCGTAGGTGCCACCTCAGCTATTATTCTAGGTGTTAGCGTAACTATCCTAGGTATAAATACTATACAGTTTTTCGCGTTCATAGGCTGCTTAATAACAGTACTTGGTGTATATACCATTTCACGAGTAGGCACTAAAGTACCTGTACAAACCCTTCTTCTCTCTGGAATTGCAGTTAGCATACTGCTAAGCGCAGTTGTCAATTCTTTCCACTCCATGTTTCCTGAACAATTCCGCAGATCAGCCTTCTGGCTCATGGGCAGCGTTTCATACTCCGAATGGGCAGACGTATGGAGCGCCCTGCCCTTCATATTAGCCGGATCCATAATCATCTACTTGTATGCCCGTGATCTAAACATATTAGCACTCGGGGAATCTGAAGCAACACATTTAGGCGTAGACCTTGAAAAAATGAAAAAAGTCCTCCTAGTATCTAGCGCCTTTGTAACCGCAGCAGCAGTTTCAATCAGCGGTTTAATAGCCTTTGTTGGCTTAATAATTCCACATGTAACTCGACTAATCCTTACACCTGATCACAGACTTTTAATTCCAACATCCGCTTTAATGGGTGCTATTTTTCTTATGTTATGCGACATCTTGGCAAGAGTTGTAATATCACCTTCTGAATTGCCTGTAGGTGTAGTGACGGCAATATGTGGTGGACCCTTTTTCCTCTATCTTATGAGAAGAAAGAAAAAAGTGGACGCATCCTGAGGTAACAAACATGGTACATTTAAAAATAAACAATATAGACTGCTATTATGACTCTGTTAAAATTATTGAAAACATCAGTTTTCAGTTCCAAACCGGACAATTTGTAGGCATTTTAGGACCTAATGGGTCAGGAAAAACAACCCTGCTTAAAAGTATAAGCCATACCCTTAAACCTAAAACAGGCACAATACTTCTAGAAGATGAAGATATCTATACATTAAAAGCTATAGATGTAGCCAAAAAAATGGCTGTAGTCTCTCAAGGAGCAAACATTGCCTTTAGCTTCACAGCCCTCGATGTCGTATTAATGGGCCGCTCACCCCATCTCTCCCGTTTTGCAATGGAAAGCGAAAAAGATGTTGAAATTGCAAAAAAAGCAATGACTTACACGGGAACATTACACCTTCAAGACCGTCCTATAACAGAATTAAGCGGTGGAGAACGACAACGTATAATCATCAGCAGAGCCCTAGCACAAGAACCACAAGTGTTGCTACTTGACGAACCTACTACATTTCTAGACGTAGCAAATCAGCTAGAAATAATGGAACTACTCAAACAATTATGTAACAACAAAAAACTTTTAGTCATAGGCGTATTCCACGACTTCAATCTCGCAGCTCGCTACTGCGATTCCATAGTAATGTTAAAAAACGGGAAAATAGTTACTGCTGGAAAAACAGATATTTTAACCAGCGAAAACATTAAAACAGTATTTAGCATAGACACAGTTGTAAAACAAAACTCTATAACAAAAACACCCTACATCATACCTATAATGGTTAGTCATCAAGTCCCATACCGCAGTTTAACTGTCCATATAATATGCGGAGCAGGAAGCGGGAGTTCCCTTATGAACCTCTTAATCGACAATGGCTACAATGTAACTGCTGGCGTTTTAAATCTGCTTGACACAGACCAAGAAACAGCAGGCTTTCTAAAAATACCCACAACTATAGAAGCACCCATGTCCCCAATTAGCGACACCACATACAAAAATAACTTGAAATTAATCAAAAAAGCAAACTTTATAGTAGTAACATCATTCCCATACGGCTATGGTAACATTAAAAATTTAGATGCCGCAAACTTTGCAGTTGAACATAAAATTCCCACATTTCTGTTGGATGAATCTTTAATAGAACTGCGAGATTATACGAAAGGTCAAGCTCAAGAAAAAATGCAAATTCTTAAAAACAAAGGGGCTGTTTCAGTCAAAGACGAAAAAACCCTCTTAGCTGCCATTAACTATCTAGCAAAAACTTGTACTGACAGCAAAAACATTTCTCTCAAATCTATAGCCTCAGCAGCAGTAATTGCTCAAATGGAGGTTACCTCTTGAAAAGTATAGCTTTTTATGGAAAAGGCGGTATAGGCAAATCTACAACTATTTCCAACGTCATCGCTGCCTTATCTATTAAAAACAAAAAAATTTTACAGATAGGTTGTGATCCTAAACATGATTCAGCCCGTTTGCTCTTAGGTGGTTTTACTCAAGTAACTGTGCTTGAACAGTTAAGCACCACGGGTACGGTTTCACTTGACACTGTTATGTTAACTGGTTTTAATCAGGTGAAATGTATAGAGTCTGGTGGTCCAGAGCCAGGTGTAGGGTGTGCTGGTAGAGGTATAATTCAAACCCTTCAGTTGCTAAAAGATCAAGGTCTTGATACCCGGCAATTTGATTATGTGTTTTTTGATGTTTTAGGTGATGTTGTCTGTGGTGGGTTTGCGGTTCCTATGCGAGATGGATACGCCGATGAGGTATACATTGTAACTTCTGGTGAAATCGCGTCTATATATGCTGCTAATAATATAGCAAAGGGGTTACAGCGTTTCATTTCTACCCATGGAAAACTCGGAGGTATAATAGGTAACCTGCGAGGAATAGATAATGAACGTCAAATATTGGAAGTGTTTGCTAAAAAAATTGGAACGCAAATAGTTGCTTTCATACCTCGCAGTAATCTCTTACCTCAGGCTGAACTTGTCTCTAAAACTATAATGGAATTTGCTCCAAACACTGAATTAGCTAACATATACTTAGCCATAGCTGATCATATCGAACACCAATATGATCCTGTAATTCCAACGCCCCTCTCTGAAACAGAGCTTGAAGAATTCATTCAAGAATTCTGTTACGACACAAAACCCCAAACACTCCCTCAACAACCCCTACCAACAATTGTAAACAATAACCTTGTCCAAGCAAACGCACAAAACATGGCTAACTGCAAAAACAACACAACAAGTACCAAAAACGTTCCATTTTTCGCTCCAAATAACAAACAGGGGTCTAATTACGCGGCTGATTTTTGTCGTCCTTGGCAAAAAATTCAAGTTTCAACTCCAAAGAAAAGACCACCATTATATGGTTGCTCCCTTACTGGTGTTTATAATGCCCTAAGCGAGATTAACGATGCAATTGCACTGATGTATTCTCCCCAAGGCTGTGCCTACATAAACTATTGTTCCCATCAGAGCATGTTTACAACCTCTAACAAGCCCTATTTTCCAAACCTTCTTTGCACAAACATGCAGGAAACTGATGTTGTATTTGGCGGAATACAACATTTAGAAAAAACTCTAACGTGTCTGAAAAACCGTTTTCCAAAACAACCGATTTTTCTTATAACTTCTTGTCCTGTAGGTTTAATCGGTGACGATATAACCTCTTTAATATCAAAAGTAAACGCAAAAGAACAAAGAATAATCCACATTCCTTCTGATGGTGTAATAGGTGGTGATTTTTATGCGGGTTTAGTTGCAGCTTGCAAATTAGTTGCAGACGAATTTATAGATAAAACCGTTAGTCCAATTGATGGCACTTTAAACATTATTGGCGAACAGAGTCTGTCTACAACGTCTGAACCTAACTTTAAAAAAGTAAGCCAAATATTGACTGCGTTAGGTATAACAATAAACTGTAGATACATAAGACGAGCCAGTATAGCTGAGATAAAGAATTTTAAAAAAGCTAAATTTAATCTTCTGCTTACAAACGGGCAAACAGTTAATGAAATCTCTGTGTTTTTAGATAAGCACTTTGGAACCGAAACACTTCAAACTCCCTTACCCATAGGGTTTGAACAGACTGCTGAGTTTACGTATGCAATCGCTCGCCGATTCGGCAAAGAGGCTTTAGCTGAAAAAGTAGTAAGAGACGCTAAAACTCTTTACGAAAAAGATGTGGAGCAACTAAAACCGTTTTTTGCAGGAAAAAAAGCATTAATAAATTCTGGTGGTGTCAATATTGACTGGTTACACTTAGCATTAAAGGATATAGGTGTTGAAGTACGTCAATGTAGCACTTCTAACGTATTCACCTCAGATGGCGAAGTTCCGCTTAAATCAGAAAAAGCCTCTCTAAGTGATTCTATCAGTGAAGTGGTACGCTTGTATCGTCCCGATTTCATTTTATCCTCTCATCATCTGGTAACAACTGATGTGCCCTGCGACTTTTTCCCTGTTCTTCCTTTGTATGGTTTCAACTCTGGCTTAGATTACATAAAAAAATTATCTTTTAAATTAAAAATTCCCTTTGTCGAAGGATGGAAATGTGATGAATAACTCTTCTAACACACCACATAGACCTGATTCTCTTACAGGTGCCATAGCAGCTTTTGAAGGAATACAAGAAGCATGTACTATTCTTAACGGCCCAATAGGCTGTAAATTTTATACAGCATATATGGCAAGCATGTTAGTGTCTCGTCATAAAACTGGGGAAACAGATTTTTTTGAAGAGTTCTATTTCGGTCAACCCAGAATTCCCTGTACGTATATAGATGAACAAGACTTTGTGTATGGTAGTGAACTCAAAGTTGCCCAAGCTTTAAAGTATGTTGAATTAAAAAAACCTGGCTTAATTGGGGTGATTAACCACTCAGGTATTTCTATTATTGGTGATAATTTAACTCAAATTATTCATGATGCAAATATTAAAACTCCTGCGGTTGCTATTGATAGTGCAGGTTTTACAGGAACGTATGCAGCAGGGTTTCAAAACGCTGTTATTAAAATTCTCGGGTGTGTAATAAATAATAAAAATGGCCAAAAAATGCCTAGAACAGTTAACATAATTGGTAGCACTATTTTTCACTATAACTGGGAAAATGATATTGCTGAAATTAAGCGAACACTAGACCTGCTTGGTGTTAAAACAATTTCTGCAATTTGCACATTTGAGTCTATGAGTAATATGCAAAAAGTTGGACAAGCGGAACTTAATTTAGTTCTTAACGAAGAATATGGTAACAAGATTGCTACTTATTTAGAAAAAGAATATGGCATACCATATATTTGTTTGAATCTGCAGGCGCCCTATGGTTTGTCTGCTTCTGAAAAATGGTTTTCGGCGGTTGCAGATTTTTTCGGTTTGTCTAGCAAAGTTATAACCGTTGAATATGGTCGTGTTCGGCAGAAATGTCGTAATGCTCTTCTTAGTGTTTCATCATCTGCTAATGATTTGCGTGGTACGCCATTTGCTATTTTTGGGGATTCTTCACAAGTTTATGCCCTTATGACATTCTTTTATGAATACTTAGGTTTGCTGCCTGTTGTTCTTGGAGTTAAAGAAGTAGGTGCTGAAAATTTTGAATGTTTAAAAAATTATGTGGCTCAAAATTTGCCAAATACTGCATTACTTGTTAATCCTGATCAGTACGAGTTAATTGATTGCTTCAATCAAACAATGCCTTATTTGCTCTTTGGTAGTAGCATCGAAAAAAATATTTCGTTAACGTTTCAAAAACCGCCACAGTTTATTCCTATAACGTTTCCATACTATGAAAAAACTATTTTGACGCATCGACCAATAGTGGGATTTAACGGTGTTCTAACAATTGTCGAGGATATCATTAACGCTATTGCATATGCAAAACATCGCTTTGAAGATGAAGACAAAAGCTGTCCTATAAAGGACGCTTAACCTATTTTTAGAGTTAATCTGATATTTTGACGTGTGTTAGGCTTTGTTTTAATTACTTGGAATCAGTTGCTGCTTTTTTGTGGATGTAATTGCTTGTTGACCTGAAAATCTATGTGGGTCCAATGGAGATTGTTTGAGACCCACATAGATTTTTGGCTTTCTCTACGGTATCTATGACAGAGGCATCATGTGTTTGAACATGGGCAGGCACAGGTGATGTATCTATCGATTTAATTGATAGACAACCATATTTATAAACTTAATTCAAGTTAGATTAATATAAGGTTGATTAACTTTTTGTGTCACCCTGTAAAAATGGGTAAGTGTTTACTTATGGCTATATGTGCTGATTTTTAGGTGTTTCAGTGTTTTTAATACATCTTATGCATGGCAACTATTGCATTTTATCGTGCTTTTCGTCTCCATTACCACCTTATAGGTGGTCTTATACCTTCATATTAGGTTAACACACTTCAGAAGTACCTTGTAGATATGACTAAATAAGTTGCAAACCCTTTCTAGGTCTCTTTTTTGATGAAACCGTTTAAGACAAAGTTTCTTTCCATCCTTCAACTTATGCATATCTAAAACAAGGTTTATGTAACGGACATACTTTTTGGAAAAGATATTGTTATCGTGTAGCCAAAAGAATTTTAAACTTATCTTTAGGCAGCCTCCGAAAACCTCTTAACTATCAAGGGTATAATGCGTAGTAAAGTATAGTAGGGAAATTTGTATGGGCAGCTGTTGTATTTATTTTGTTTTTATCGGTTTGAAGCGTAAAACGTGAGTTCTCGGAGATTGCTTTTAGTAATAAGAGTTGATTTGTAATGGTGGCAACGGATAAACATATTTATGGCAAAAACGCGTTTATAATTATATTGATACTTGCTGGTTTGTCTTCGATATTTATTACGAGGAACAATTTTTCTTGGATAAAACTGTTGACAATTAGTTTACTTGGTGTTGGTGGTGTAATTTGGTTATTATCGACTTGTTTGCTTCGGCGTACGGTTAAGTTTTGGCGAACGGTTAAGTATGTGATGATTGCTGTGTCAATTTTTGCTATAAGCTTCTCAGCCTTTGAAGGTTACGTGTTTCGAAATGCTGGTTATCCTCCGACTTTTGATACACCACAGTCTGATGTTACCATTTCCTATACAAACAAAATAGACGTATCTTTAACAGAGTTAGTGCAAAGCGCAAAAAGCACTCTTGCCTTCAAGCTTCTCAGGTTGGAACATCCTGGAGAAGTCTGTATTATGAGCATATGGTTACTAGAGAATCAAGTTTCAGTGTCGTTTTCTTTAGGTTCGTCTGCTACTTGTTATTTTGAGGCATTAATTGGTAATCCTTATCATGTATCAGTGCTTTCAGGCAATGGTGCGTCGTTTCATCAAGAGTATCCGCTCCAACAAAGAAATGAGGATTTTCAGCAAATCGACATCTTAGGTCTCCAATGGTATTATGACCGTGCTATAGAAGCCTACCAAAACGAAACGGGAACAACTCCGGAAATAAATCGACTGAGCATATCCATCCAAACGTACAACCCTTCAGAGCAGGTGGTGTCATAAAACATTTTAGTTTGGGTGGTGTATAATTATCATTGTGCGAGTTAATGTTTATGACATCAAAAACCCTAATAAAATGCCCCTACTGTGACAGCAATAAAGTATCAAAAAACGACCACAGCAAA
>JAITCR010000082.1 GCA_031282985.1 Nitrososphaerota archaeon
TTTGCTGTGGTCGTTTTTTGATACTTTATTGCTGTCACAGTAGGGGCATTTTATTAGGGTTTTTGATGTCATAAACATTAACTCGCACAATGATAATTATACACCACCCAAACTAAAATATTTTATGACACCACCTGGTTCCACGTAGTTTGCGTATGATTGATTTGACGATTTTTATGTTTGCCCGTTTTCACGTCAACGGCTCACGAGAGGAAATCTGGAACCTTGTACGTAATCTATTTTGAAATACTCTCAAATTTAAATCTTATTGTACTTGTTTTTTGTACCATTCGGCAAATTTATTGACCGCTTTAGCTCTATGTGACAGTTTGTTTTTTTCTTTTTGTGTCATTTCTGCAAATGTTTTTTCACTCTGAGCTGGCTGGAAAATCGGGTCAAAACCAAAACCTGAGTTGCCGTCGCCTTTGCGTTCTGTAAGTGTTAGCTCACCCTCTACTTCGCCTTCAAAGAGGAGTGGCCCCGTTTTTTGGTTGTAGTATGCTATAGTTGAGTGGAATGTTGCTTTGCGATTTTGTGTATCTTTCATCAACTTTAGAATGCCTCTGTTTTGGATTGTTTTATACACATAAGCAGAGTATGGTCCTGGAAAACCTTCCAACGCATATATGAATAATCCTGCATCTTCAACAATCAATGGCAAATGACATCTGTTGAATGCTTCTATTGCACTGTTTTCTGCAATTTCTTTAGTATGGTCACTTTGAACTTCTTTCCCTTTCATACGCAACATACCAACAGCTATCCCAATGGGATTTAGAATGCTGCGCACTTCTTCGAACTTGTGAAAATTACCCGTTATGAATAAAATACTCTTATTTCCAATCTGCAATTTAGCAATGCTATCGTTTGCGTTCTTCAACATAGCGACCTCGCTTTTCAATTTCTATGGTTTTTTCATAAACTTTTTCTGTTAATTTGTCACTTAACACCAAGTTGTAACCTGCAAGAACATCATTAAAACATGTTTCCCAAAAACTAAAATGTGTACTCTGTAGAACACGTTTTAACAGATGTAAATCAACGCCTTTAGCTTCCAGCTCAACATTTTTTTCGCCCAAACCAAAGTCTACAAGAAAAATCGTACCTTGTTTATCTAATATCATGTTTGAAGTTGTAAGGTCACCATGAATCAAGTTTTCTCTATGAAGTCTACCCACTAATTCACCAATTTTCGTACAAACTTTTTTGCGTTCTATTTTTGAAACTTTGTTTATGTACTTTTTTATTTGAATACCTTCAATGTATTCTATTACAATTGTAGCTTCTGGCACATTTACCATGTAAATTAGTGGTGTTGTAACGCCAGCACTTTTGGCTTGATGCAATAGTTGAGCCTCATGCATTGTGCGATAACTACGAATTTGTGTATCAAGAGCTTCTGGACGGTACTTTTTTTGTGTTCGGATTTTGGTTATAACTTTTTTTCCATGCCAATAGTCCAAGTAAAGGTTTGCTTCAGCACCTTTCTTTAGTAAAATATGTTGTTCTAATTTATCCATGGTACATCTGCTCTGTCTACTCGCCAACGTAGTTTTACATAACTTTCATCTACAGGGGTAACTATGCCATGAGTGTAGGCCAAAATGCCTGTCCAAGCTATCATTGCACCATTGTCTGTGGCAAATTTTTGAGGAACTACATTAAATTTTGCGTCATGTTCCTCAGTTACTGCTCTGAGCATTTCTTGTAAGCGCTTATTAGCTGCTACGCCCCCTGTTAACAAGACTTCTTTTTTCTCAGTATGTGCTAATGCCCGTTCAGTAACTTCAGTAACCATAGCAAAAGCATGTTCTTGAAGACTATAACATGTATCTTCAAGTGTATGATTACCTTTTTGAAGTTGTGTAATTGCAGCTGTTAAAAGTCCGCTCAGAGATAAATCCATACCTTTTACTACATATGGTAATGTGATAAGAGTTTCGCCTTTACGGGCAAGCTGCTCTATTGCAGCTCCAAGAGGTAAATTTTTCTGACTTTTTAGGCCTGCTTGTCTTCCAAAAACATCAAGACAGTTACCAAGTGCAATGTCTAAAGTTTCACCGAAAACTCTGTAACGTTTAAATTCAAACGCAGTAACCATAGTGTTTCCGCCAGAGGCATAGAGAGTAACAGGATCAGTTACCCCTGTCTTTAGTTTTCCAATTTCAATATGTGCAATGGAATGGTTTACGCCAATTAATGGAATTTGTAAATACGCTGCTAATGTGCGTGCTACAGTTGCTCCTGTGCGCAGGCAAGGGCCTAGTCCAGGTCCCATGGAAAAAGCAATGACTGTGAGGTCTTTAGGTTTTATTTTTGCATCAGTTAATGCTTGAAAAAGAGTTTTGTTAGCAACTTCCGCGTGGTGGCGTGCTGCTTCTCTTGGGTGGATTCCTCCTTCTATTGGTATGTAGCTTTCTACAGTATTTGCGAGAATTTCGCCGTTGGATTTGGTTATACCTACACCAAAATCGTCAGCTGTGGATTCTATGCCCAAACAGTACATGTTATCAGTTAGCAATGTTTTCTGCGTGTTAACCATGCTAATCAAGGTTATAAGAGGGATACATATTTTTATCTGAAACAAGTAGTTTATTATATTATTCGGAACTGATCTTATCATGCCTAAACGCAATGACCTTGAGCAAAAAGCGCTACATTATGTGATAAACACAGGTTATCAGGGTGTACTTCAATCAGACTTATGGCGTGAACTATGCGCAAGTAGTCGTGAAGGTTCACGTGTTTCCATTAAACTAGAAGAAAAAGGCCTCATACGCAGAGAAAAAGAACTGCAGGACGGAAGATGGACATATAGATTATATCCAAAAAGACTCCCCGCATCTATTGAAACTATAGTTGATTGCCCCTGTATGTTATGTCCAGATAATGCAAGATGCGACCCGACTACTACTGTTTCTCCTAAAAACTGCCAAAAATTAACTGACTGGCTATTAGGTATCGATACCCAACGAATGCAAACTGGGTCTGAAATTCCCAGTGAGCTAAGTGCACCAGAGGATGATTCCCTTGCCAAAGGCTTGGATACGTGAAAGAAAAAACGAATTTTACTACAAAAAAGCCAAAGCTGAAAACTACCGCAGTCGTGCCACATACAAACTGGTTCAAGCTAACGAAAAGTATGGCTTTATTAAATTACGTGATGTCGTTGTAGATTTAGGTGCTGCACCTGGTGGTTGGATTCAAGCAGCCCGAAAAATGACTGGTCGGCATGGTTTTGTTTTAGGTGTCGATCTTAAACCGATTGAACCTTTTCCCCAGAATTATGTGCGAACAATTGTTGGCGATTTAACTGATCCTGAGATTGCAGAGCAGATTCTGTCTTTTTTGCCACGTAAACCTGATACAGTAATTTCTGATGCTGCACCAAATGTAACAGGTGTTTGGGAAGTTGATCATGCTCTGCAAATTGATTTGGCATCTAAAGCGTTAGATGTTGTACTGCAAATTCTGCGCCCTAATGGTAGTTTTTTTGTGAAACTCTTCCAAGGTGACTTGATGAACGAGTTTGTCCAAACTGTTAAGGGGCATTTTGATGAGGTTAAATTTGTTAAACCAGCTGCTAGTCGAGCAAAAAGTTCTGAGATGTATCTTTTAGCTTTAGGTTTAAAGACTAAACTTGAGTAATTATTTTGGGATGTACTTTTGTGGGTTTGCTGTGATATGTGTAGATGGTGATTAAATTGGCAGAAACATTTAACTTGTGTATATGTATAACACCATTTTTGTATCATTATATGTGGATGTGTTAATTTGAGTGCCATCTGGTCATTTTGGAAGAATGCTTCACCTAAACGTAAAAGAATCTATTCCTATGTGTTCGTTTTCGTGCTAGCTGTTGTGATAACTTTTGCTGGAACTTTAGTGCCGTTAGGTGTTGAAGAGGCAAATAAGCTCTCTGACCAAGTTGGTCAAATGCTAGTTGAAAATGATGACTTGACTTCTCTGTCGATTGCAATATTTGTTAATAACTGTCGAATTTGTCTAATTATGTTTATTCCTGTGTTTGGTGCCTTGTTTGGTGTGCTATCTTTATTCTCTACAGGTGTAGCAATAAAGGCGCTTTCAATAGTGCAAGGTGTATCGCCAAGTTTTATGCTACTGGCACTTATGATTGGGCCTATATTTTGGATTGAATTTATTGCCTACTCGTTAGGTATGACTGAGAGCGTTTGGTTGTTCCGTAGATTAACTCAGAGACGTTGGAAAGAATTAAAACGTGCAGCAATACTTATCGGTATAACTGTTGGTTTACTTGCAATAGGTGCTGTTGTAGAATCTTGGATGATACTCTTCCTCTAACTCTACAACAACTATTACGTGCTATTTTTTAATTATTTCTAAGCTTATGTCTAATGATTTTACGCTGTGTGTTAATGCTCCGATACTTATAATGTCAACTTTAGCTTGGGCATAATCTGCCAATGTTGTATCGTTAATTCCGCCACTGACTTCTAACAAGACCCTGTGAGGTAATTTTGCGTTTTTGAGTATCTCCGCGGTATTGTTTACTTCATCTGGCGCAAAATTGTCCAACATGATTACGTCTGCTCCTGCCTCAGCTACCCGTAGAATATCTTTAGCATTTGTTATTTCAACCTCAACTTTTTTGCTAAATGAAGCGTTATTTTTTGCTATTTTTACCGCTTCTGCAGGATCGCCGATTATTGCAATGTGATTGTCTTTAATTAGAATCATATCATCTAAATGCAGCCTGTGAGGATCACCGCCACCTATAGTAACAGCTTTTTTGTCAAAATAAGATAGTCCTGACGCAGTTTTTCGTGTTGCAGCGATTTTTGCTTGGGATTTTTCGGACTTTAGTTTTTCGACGAGTTTATGTGTAATTGTTGCAATGCCACACATGCGTGATAATAAATTAAGCAGGGTGCGTTCAATTGTTAGAATAGTTCGTGCGTCCCCAGTTATTTGCATCAGAATTTGCTTGTTTTTTATTTGATCACCATCGGTGATGTTGTTTTTGACTTTTAAATCCATATATTGAGCTAGGATAGTTGCTTCTTCAATTCCTGCAGCTATTCCTGTTTCTTTAGCTATTATTTTAGCGGTTACGCTAAGGTTTGCGGGTATGATTGCTGTCGCTGTAGAGTCGCCTTGTCCAATATCATCTTTTAGAAAGCGTGCAAGTTGTTCTTCTACGATTTTTCTAGGTATGAACATATATATATAATTCTATTTTGACAAGTTTAAATGCTTTTATTGTACTTTGTGTTTAAAAATCGAAAACATTTCGCTATTGTGATTGTATGCGTTTACTGTTTGCCTGCTCCGAGTTAGGTTTGGGTCATGTTTCACGAATTGTACTGTTAGGTAAAAAATTGGAGCAAACTGGACATGAAGCATTCTTTTTTTCAGGTGGCAAAGCATATGAAATGCTTAAAAAAGAGTTCAAACACGTCTATCCGTGTACGCCGATTGCATGGTATGAGAATGCCTCTGGTATTGTCATGTCAGCGTCATTTCTCAACATTCTATTTCCTCTACCCGTATTTAATGCAGATACTCGTCGGTTTGAAATGAAAAATTCTAACACCATGGAAATCATCCATAGGTATTATGATTTAAGAAAAAATATGCTCGCGATTGCTCCTGACATGATAATAGCTGATGGTGACATAAATGCTCTACGGCTTGCATATAAATGGAAAATCCCATCTGTTTACCTTGCTAATTTAATACGCCCAAATTATGGTTTCATGCATTACCTCAACCCTGGAGGCTTTATAGTAGTAGACAAATACGTTAAACAATGTACAAAAATCATTGTTCCAGACAATCCTCCACCTTATACAATTTCAGAACACAACATTGGTAACATACATGGTACATCGTATGAAAATAAAACAGAATACGTTGGCTCTTTTACAGATGTAACACTTACACAAGGTGCAGATAGACATGTTTTTGCTCCCATAAGCGGACCTATAGGAACGCGTTCAAAGGTACTTAACGCCCTTCTGCCCGTTTTACAAAAAACTTCTAACAAAGCAATAATTAGTCTTGGTATACCTGGAAAGAAAAAACTAACAAAAAATGGTAATTGCGAAATCCATAACTGGTTTTCTTCAACTGAACGCCATGAAGCTATGAAAAACGCCAAATATGCCATCTTTAGCGGTGGACACATAACATGTTTTGAAACTATTAAATATGTTAAACCCAGTATATGTATTCCAACTCAGCCTGAACAAGCTGGCAACGCAGCAAAGCTACAAGACTTAGGATGTTCAATTAAAATTAAAAACCAAAAAGAACTCGAAAAAGCAATGCAAAAAATAGAACAAGAACAAATAAATTACAAGAAAAACTTACTTGAACTCAACCAGTTTTCTAATAAGTTTAATGGTTTAAATCGAGCAGTTGAAATTGTAGAAACTATTTTGAAATAAAATTATCGGCAGTGACTAGCTTAGATTAGTTGAAATAGAAGAAATCGTGCCAAGTCCACAAATGATCCGTTAGACCTTCGAGCTTTGCAGGAGAAAAACCCCGTTTAAACTCGTTGATAAAATTCCAATAAAACCTAAACGATTCAACGCTACAAACAAAACGACGTTTCGCCTTAGAAAAACACTTAGAACCTGCCTCAATAGCACAGCCTCCTGAGTAGAATTGTTGAGTGCGCTATCATACCATGTTTCCTCCAGATCTACGGCTATTTCATAATCCTTTGATAATCACCTAAACCACACAAACCAACTAAAAATTCACCCACACACCAACATTT
>JAITCR010000124.1 GCA_031282985.1 Nitrososphaerota archaeon
CATTTTTGGATACTTTATCGCCACCACAGTACGGGCATTTTATCAGAGTTTTTGATGTCATAAATGTTAACCCGTACAATAGTAATTACACACCACCCAAACTAAAATGCTTTATGACATCACCCATGATTGTTGGCAATTCTATTTTAAGTATGAGAATTGTTTGCATGCTCTTTGTAATGTGCATTTACTTCGTGAGTTGCAAGGGGTGGTTGAGAATACGGGTCAGGGTTGGCTGTTTTGATGATGGTTTTTTGCGTAGACTAAGTTGGTTGTGGAGCGTTGTAGAGTGGAGGGTATGACTGTGTTGTCGGGGTGTTTTGTTTGAATGTTTGGGGCGGAATATGAACAGGTCTTAGTGTTGGGTTTGGGTAGAATCCTTTGGTTGTGGGTGTGTGGAAGCGTTCGAAGGTTAGATGTTTGTTGGGTGTAGGTTCATTTTGTATCGGGTGGAGTTGGCGGTTTGTAACGGGTTTTAGGGTGTCGTTTGATAACAATTAAGCTGAGTGAGATATTTGAAATGTAAAGTTAAAGCGGAAGGTGTCAGGTGGTTTTCGCTCAATGCAAGGTGTAAGAGATTTTGGTAAAATAGTCTCATCATCGGAATAGCTGTTAAACAAAAAAGATCCGCATACAACACTATTTCCGGGATCCTCACAGGAACAATAACATCCCTATTCCAAAATCCACCATACGACTGAATAGTTACAGTCTAATTTATTTATTTGAAGCTAAACAGTGTATTTCCGCTGGTTATCTGATTGGATCGAAAAAATGTCATCCGAGAACTCATTGATACTTTACTCGCCATACAAACACCTAAGCATGAAGATGTAAACAAGTTAAAGCTCAAAATAGCCGCTAAATACCACCTACACACTATGGTAACTAACGCAGAATTAATAGCAGCTTTAGAAACACCTGAAGAAACCAAACAATTACTACCCATATTACGTCGTAAAACAACTCGGACTATAAGTGGCGTAACAGTTGTCGCAACTATGACTGAACCATACCCTTGTCCACAACCCGAACCCTGCGCATATTGCCCGGGTGGACCAATGCGTGGATCTCCTCAAAGTTACACAGGACACGAACCAGCAGCGATGCGTGGCAGTCAAAACAATTTTGATCCATACCTGCAAGTTCAAAGTCGTATTGAACAACTCACAGCTATTGGACACAAAGTAGACAAAATCGAGCTAATAATAATGGGCGGGACATTTCCTGCAACACCAACTGATTATCAAACCCGATTTATCCAACGATGTCTTGATGCTATAACAGATAAAACATCTGATACTTTGGATGAAGCAAAAGCTAATGCAAAAGCAAGTAAAACACGTAATGTTGGCATAACTGTTGAAACCAGGCCCGACTGGGCAAAACAACCACATATAGATGCAATGCTTAACATGGGTGTAACACGCATTGAACTTGGCGTACAGAACCCCTCTGACGATATTTATCAACTCGTAGGAAGAACACACACTGTTACTGATGTTATTGAGGCCACTCAAATTGCAAAGGACGCAGGTTTAAAAATTGTTTATCACCTAATGCCTGGTATGCCTGGATCCAATCCTCAAAAAGATATTGAAACCTTTCGAAAAATCTTTACAGACCAACAGTTTAAGCCTGACATGATAAAAATTTATCCTTGTCTTGCAATTGATGGAACTAAAACGTATCAATGGCTGCAAGAAGGCAAATATCGACCATATTCTACAGAGCAAGCTGCTGAGGTAATTGTGGAAGTTAAAAAGTTTCTTCCAAAATGGGTCAGAGTTATGCGTGTACAACGCGATATACCTGCAAAACTGATTTTAGATGGAGTAAAAAAGAGTAATCTACGACAAATAGTTCATGAAAAACTCCGAACGCACAACATCCAATGCCAATGTATCCGGTGTCGTGAAGTTGGGCATCGTATGGAAACTGATCATGTAAAACCTGATTTTGCAAACATCAAAATTTTAACAGAGCAATACATAGCATCTGAGGGTAAAGAATACTTTATCTCAGCAGAAGATCCTCAAAACAACGTTTTACTAGGTTATTTACGCCTACGTATTCCCTCACTTAAAGCTCATAGGTCAGAAATCTCAGAGGCGCATTCAGCTATTGTCCGAGAACTACATGTTTACGGACCCCTTGTACCTGTTGGACGACATATACTGGAAGCTTGGCAACACAAAGGTTACGGTATACGTCTCTTAGAAGAGGCTGAATGCATAACAAAAGATAACGGTTTAGAAAAACTGCTTATAATAAGCGCGTTAGGCACCAAACGGTATTATATGCGTTTTGGTTACAAACATGATGGACCTTACATGTCAAAACAATTCTAAAACGTTTTACCCATTTATATCTTGAATTCTCGTCATTTTTGTACTATACGCGTATATATACGAGTTTTAACTTATTTTGGTGAATAATATCTCAATTAAAATATTAGACCTCTTCGGGAATTATCGTTTCCTTAGTTCTGCATTGTAGATTCCGCAAATTAGTGACATGCGTAGGCGTAGCGTTTTCGTCTGTTACAATATTTGTTTGAGAGAATTTTAAACACCTTAAACTTTAAGGTGACCTTTTCAACAAATATTCTCTCTTGTGAAATACGTCTGTTTTCAACTTTCTCCGTCACACTAAGCGGATGATATTTTGACATCTTTCTCGGTATTTCACTATTCTTATGAAACGCTAAAACTCCCTGAAAAACCCTATCAGCCAAAAATTTAATACCTTCTAAAACACTAGCACCCACCCTCTCTTTGTACATTTTAAAATCGTGCACACTACCACTACCTGTGCTATTGCAATGATTTCAAATGTTCTGCGATTAACAAAATCAACGTTTTGATTGTGTGGTGTTTCTTTTTTCCCAAGTACCCGTTACACTGCTTTTTTTGGGTGCTCCACTGGGTTCTCTGTAACATCTACTAAGACAACCTTTGTCCCGTTGTCTGCTGCTGTAAGTAGCTCTTTTTTATCTGGAAGGTTAAT
>JAITCR010000161.1 GCA_031282985.1 Nitrososphaerota archaeon
TTCTAAATGTGATGCAATGGTTGACACTTCTCTAAAACTGTGGAAAAATCTGACTACATCTGATGTCTTTGCTTAAATTCAAACAATGGCGCTATCTCCCTATAGGTGAAAACTCTCCGAAAAATTAGGGTTATATTTGTTCTTTGAATCATGATGGATTCCTATCATACTTTGCTTTAAAACACTTTTTGAGATAATAATGTTTGCCAACTTGTAGTAACTGTTTTAATCAAGATCACACTGTTACACTAAGAGTGACCATTATTGACTCGCATAGTTATCAGAATCGGCGGCTCAGTTATAGCCTCACCTGTTAACATAGACTTGATGAACAAATACGTTCAGCTAATAAAACAAATTAAGATCCAAGGGCATGAAATCGCCGTCATTTTAGGCGGTGGAACACTTGCACGAGAATTTATTAACATCGCTAAAAACCTAAACCTTGAACCAACTGCACAGGATAGAATCGCCATATCAGTTTCACGACTCTACGCACAGCTATTTATGGAAAAACTTGGAGACCTCGGATGTGGCAAAGTAGCTACCACACTTGACGAAGCGGCTGAATGCTTCTCACAAAAAAAAGTTGTCGTAATGGGCGGCTTAAAACCTGGGCACACCACAGACACTGTAGGCGCACTTGTAGCTGAACGGTTGAATGCAGACTTGTTAGTTAAAGGAACTAATCAAGATGGTGTTTACACTAAAGATCCACGTAAATTCTCTGATGCAGTAAAATTAGATAAACTAACTTTTGATGACTTAACACATGTGCTTGAACATAGTGAACATAAAGTGGGAATTCATCAAATAATCGACCACATGGCAATTGACATTTTAAAACGCAACCATCTAAAATTGATTGTTTTTAACGGATTTAAACCAGAAAACCTACTTTTAGCTGCTGACGGCCAAAACATTGGAACAGTAATAAGATAGCTCTTTTTTCCCAATTTAATCACTCAAAAAAATTTTGGATGCACCTTTGGTGTATACTTATTTTGTGACACAGTTTATATCAAACTATCCATACTAAGAGGACAATTAAATAGCAAGAGGTATGTTGCGAAACGCCAACAATCGTTGAAGCCATTGATCTTAAAAAAACTTATATGCTGGGCAAAATTCCAGTTGAAGCATTACGAGGTGTAAATCTCAAAGTAGACGCCGGGGACTTCATATCTATACTTGGTCCATCTGGCAGCGGTAAATCTACAATGCTCAACCTTATAGGTGCACTCGATAAACCAACTTCTGGTACATTACTTATTGACGGTGTAGATGTTAGTAAGCTTGTGGATAATCAACTTTCTGAGTTACGTCTAAAAATTGGGTTTGTTTTCCAGTTTTTTAATTTAATTCCACGGTTAACTGCTAAGGCAAATGTTGAATTAGCCATGTCTATCGCTAATGTGAGCCGAGCTGAACGTAGTAAACGTGCTGTAGAACTGCTTGAAACAGTTGGCTTAAAGGACCGTGTAAATCACAAACCTGCTGAACTTAGTGGTGGCCAACAACAACGTGTTGCAATCGCACGGGCATTAGTAAATAATCCAAAATTTTTACTATTAGATGAACCAACAGGTAATGTTGACTCTAAAACAGCTAAAGAAGTGCTAACTTTAATTCATAATCTTAACCGAGAAAACGGAGTTAGCGTTATAATGGTTACACATGACCAAAAACTATCCTGCGAAGCCAAAAGAACAGTGCAAATGTTTGACGGCGAAATACAATCCGATATGGTGAATTAACATGAAAATATATGACATTTTTGGATACTCTTTTAACGCTATAAAACTTCGCAAACTCCGAGCAGGCTTAACTACCCTTGGAGTTATCATAGGAATTACAGCGATAGTTGCACTATTATCTATAACACAAGGCCTACAGGCAAACATTACTGACCAATTTAACCAAGGCTTATCTGCCAACTCTCTAATAATCGTCCCTGGTGGCGGCGATTCAAGTCAGGGTGATGGGTTAAATGTAGGTTTAGGTAGCGGTGCTGACAGTTCTGGTTTTAATTTATATCTTAATTATACAGCTGAGATAGAAAATTTGTCTCCTGACATAGATAGTGCTCTTGCTATAATTCAGCGTTCTGGGTATGTTGAAACAGGAAGCCTAAGCCGTCGTGTAACTATATACGGTGTTGATTTTGATACCTATTCACAAGTATATAGCGCCTTCTCTGTTGCAACAGGGACAATTCCAATTAACCATCAAGAAAGCACGGTTGTAGTTGGTAACCGGATAACTGATCCCAGACAAAATGGCAGCCAATTTGTTGTTCCGGGTAATGATATGAACATATTTTGGCTTAACGCCACGACGTTACCGCCAGTGAATGAAACATATACTGCACAAGTTAGCGGCGTTTTAGATGCAGTTGGTGGTTTTAGTATAGGTGGTGGGCCATCCGATACGGGTGTTTATATTCCTTTGTCAAAAGCTGAAAGCTTTTTTGGAACAGATACCTGTGAGATGATAATTGTAACTTTAGTAAATAGTGATAAAGACACAGTTGCAAATGTTGAAAACTTAATTAAAGAGTATTTTAGTGGTCAAGTGTCTGTAGTTTCTCCAACAGCTTTACAATCCGTGCTAAAAAGCATCTTTGATACTATACAGCTCTTCTTGGTTGGTATTGCAGCAATTTCTCTTCTAGTTGCAGGCGTTGGCATAATGAATATTATGATAGTTTCTTTAATTGAACGCACCCGTGAAATTGGTATCCTTAAAGCGTTAGGTATGAAAAACAGGACAGTTTTGGCTATATTTCTTGGTGAATCTGTAATTATAGGTTTAATGGGTGCAATTATTGGTATAATTTGTGGCTGGGTTCTAGCTAACATTACAGCTACGGTGCTTGCATCTGGTGTCTTTGGTGGTGGCGGTAATTTTGCCATTACGCCTTTGCTTACTCTTGAAGTGTTTCTCGGTGCTTTAGGTTTTGGTGTGGGTGTAAGTGTAATTTTTGCATTGTATCCAGCGTGGCGTGCTTCAAAACTTAAACCAGTGGATGCACTAAGATATGCATAACCCAACATTTTTTGTTTTTTATATGTTAAAAAATTGTTGTTGAGGTAAATTTGTATATGGGACATGTGTATGAATTACCTGTGTATGCTGTATATAGAAAATGTTTAGGGGGAATCAAGTATTAGCACACTATGTTCTAAATGTCCTTTCTTTCAAGTTGCACCGCTTATAAAGCGTAAAAATGCCCGAAAAAGGTGTCGTATAGAGCCACAAAGGCAGCTTCGTATCTTTAAATGCAATGATTTTCCTCAAAAATCACATTCAACTCCGGTAAAAACAAAAATTTGAAAATAAATAGTAGCTGAAAATGTCATACTGTGGTGTAGAATAGGCGAGCACTGCCTTACCATATTTCTGTGGCAGGTTTATGCAAACCCTTCTCCGAACCGGACTTACTCCTCTTAGAGCCTGTTTAATATCTTTTAAGAAAATGTATGTTGTATAATAGATGACGGCGTTTCTAAAGGTTAGATTGAATACATGAGGGCAACTTACCCCAGCGATATAACACGCAAACAATTCAAAATAATACGACCTACCCTTGAAACAGCACGTAAAACAACACCCACACACCATAGATCTCTGCGACATTTTCTGTGCCGCACTCTACCGAAAAAGAGAAGGCTGCCGCTGGCGCTCACTGCCCATGATTTTCCCAAATGGCAAATCTGCCACTACCCTACAACGTTTGGAGAACAGCAAAAGAAGACAGGGAAAGTGTCCTTGCTTGTGTTTTGCGCGAATTAGTTGAGAACGTGCGTGTCTTTAATGGTCGAGATCAACAGACAAGTGTGATTATTAGACCTCTTGCAAAACTGTCATTTTTCATAATTGCGTATACCACAAATTAAGTTGAATCTTAAGCCAAAACGTTTACGTCTACTACGATAACAATCAGACACTACCTTATAGCAACTTAAATTTACATTGTCTTGTAACCGTCGTGTGTGAGCCAGTTTTTGACATCGCTCAAAGTTATCATGCTTAATGCTTGTTGCAGAGCAGTTTGTAGTTCTTCATGAATTCTAGCTTTAAGCTTTCTTAAAACCGCTTTCAACTTTGACCACACAG
>JAITCR010000061.1 GCA_031282985.1 Nitrososphaerota archaeon
AACACCAAAACATCACCAGCCCTCAACACAGACGACAAAACCTCCGACACATAATACTCAAAAACCTCCCCATTCAACGTACCCTTAAAAACTATAGAAGCCCTAAACCCTCCAACCAAACGCAGAAATCAACAATTTACGCTTAAACCGCCCATCAGGCACATAATCCTCCACCCGAACAGACTTTTCACCCAACCATAAAGCGGCATCATACCCACGTCGTACGCATGAAAGTTGAGTAACGCTATAAGTGAGCCTCGAATAAATCAAATGTGCTGACTTAAACCTGACTGAAAAAACACGTTTTTAAAAATCTACACAAAAAATCTAGTTTCCAATACATTTATAACTAGTAACCAACAACACTAAACATAACACAACATTAAACACTAAGTAAAATGCAAAAAACACTCCTAAACCTGCAAATAATAGATAACTACGACCCGCCAACAAGGAAAAATAAAATACAAACTCAGCGAAATAATCACCCTATCATTCATAGCAATGGCCGCCAACGCCAACGACTGCGTTGACATCGCCAATTTCGCAGAAGAACATCAAACTCAACTAAAAACAATACTCACCCTAAAAAACGGTGTACCAGCACACGACACCATATACCGTACCTTCACTATAATCCCGCCCCAAAGCCTGCAAAGCCTACAAAACCAATTCAACAAACTCTTAAACCAAAATGAAGGAGAAAAAATAAGAAAACTCTTTCACATAGACGGAAAAACCCAATGCGGCACCGGTAACAACCACCAAAAAGCCAATCACATAGTTAGCGCAATCGATGAAAACGGGTTCAGTATAGGTCAAGAACTAGTTGATGATAAATCCAACGAAATTACCGCTATACCTGAACTAGTAGATAAGCTAAATGTAGCAGGTCATATTGTAACACTTGATGCCGTAGGAACGCAACGTAATATTGTGCAAAAACTCTGTCGCAAACATGCAGATTATGTTTTGGCTTTGAAGGGTAATCAAGGGAAATTGCATGAAAAGGTGGCTTTATGTTTTGATGATTCAGAGTTTTTAGGTCGGTGTGAGTATTATCAGACGGTAGAGAAGGCACGGGTGGTGTTGAGAGGCGGGAGTATTGGCATTTAGATGATGTGAGTTGTTTATTGGCTAAAAAAGATTGGGCGGTCTTAGGTCTGTGGCTATGACTCGTAATACTGTAACTCGGAATGGTCAAACTGAGGTGCAGACAAGGTATTTTATTAGCAGTCTATCGTTAGGGGTAGCAGAGATTGTTCGTGTTATAAGGGGTCATTGGTTGATGGAGAGTCATTATTGGCATTTGGATGTGATTTTTCGGGAGGATAGAGATCGTACTTTGAATAAGCATGTTGCTTATGATTTGAATATTTTGCGTAAGTTAGCTTTGAACTTGCTTTGACTACTTGAGGTGGGTCGTAAAGGGGTAAGTATGAATAAGAAAAGGTTTATTCTTTGTTGTAATCCTGTGAAATATCTTGACCAACTATTAACGCTCTGACAACACATCTGGTTAACAAGCGTTAGGAACTGTGCATAAATAACTTGCACTCGTAAAATGGAATTACACGAGCTTTCAGCAAAAAGAAGTGCACATTATTTTCGCACAGTTCCTTATCAGTTCACGTTTTTCGTTTGAAATCGGTCTCATCAAACACATCTTCTCTAACGAGACTATGTACATGGATTAATTTAAAGTCAACTTGCTATATGGACACTTTAAAAAAACAAAAAAATCCCTCACAAATCTAAACCCAAAATATGGGCAGCCTCCGGAAACCTCTTAACTATCAAGGGTATGTGTAGTAAAGGTAAAGTAGGGAAGTTTGTATGGGTAACTGCTGCATTTATTTTGTTTTTATCGGTTTGAAGCGTAAAACGTGAGTTTCCGGAGGTTGCCTATGTAAACAGCTCTAACCGTTGAAAATAAGTCTTGAAATGGATGATGATGTGTGGGGCGAGTGTATTGCAAGAAAACCCCTTGTTGGTTGTGGTATGCGATGAATCATGAAGCGGGTGAAATTGTGGTGTATGTTTTTGGTATAAGAGAGCATGAGGTGTTGCAAAAGCTCTTAGTGTTGTTGTCAGGGTTGAATGTGAAAATCGTTGTGGTGTTTTTGGATGATAATTTTGCTTATCATGATACCATACTGCGAAATATTTTGTATACAGGTAAGAGAAATACGCAACGTATTGAGTGTAAGCATTTAACGTTTCGTACAAGGCTTAAGCGTTTAGCTTGTAAAACGATTTGTTACTCTAAATCGTTGGAAATGCGCATAACCCTCTTTGAACTCCTCATAAACATGCTAGAATTTAAACGTAAACTATTCTGAGGCATGACCTGAATCTTCGGTTGTGTGGCTGAGTTGAATCGTAAGGTTAAAATGTCTAAAGGGTCTGTATGAGAATTGTTCGCGTGAAACTTATGTTAGATATTAAGCTTATTCGTGAAAGTCCCGATGTTGTTAGAGCAAATTTGGGAAAGAGAGGTAACCCAGAAAACATTATGATGCTTGACGAACTTATCGCTCTTGACAAACAATGGCGGCTGAATCTTACACACCTTAACGACTTGCGGCACAATCGTAAAATGATCACAGTTGAAATTGCTAAACTTAAAAGTGATCAAGACGTCCGCGCTCAATTTGAGAAAGCTAAAGAAATTGATGTTCAGATAACCTCTATTGAAAAACAAGTTACTCAGGACGAAGATCGTGCACGTATTTTACTCTTATGTTTGCCAAACATGCTTGATCTAACTGTGCCTTTTGGCGAAGATGAACGTGGTAATGTGCAAGTGAAAACTTGGGGAACAATTCCTACATTTAACTTCCCAGTAAAAAACCATATAGACTTAGCCAATGAACTTGGTATAGTCGATATGGAACGTGCTGGTAAAGTAAGTGGTGCCCGCTTCTTCTTTTTGAAAAACCAATTGGCATTGCTGGATTTGGCTTTGATGAGTTTTGCGATGCATGAACTGAGCAAGAAAGGTTATGCTGCTATAACGCCGCCCTATATGTTAAATAAAACTGCATACGAAGGTGTAACTGCGCTTGCAGACTTTGCCGATGTTCTCTACAAAATTGAAGGCGAGGATCTCTATATGATCGCCACTAGTGAGCATCCAATGGCAGCCATGTATATGGGTGAAGTTTTAAAGGAGCAAGATTTGCCACTTAAACTTGCCGGATTAAGTCCATGTTTCCGTAAGGAAGCTGGTGCACATGGCAAAGATACTCGTGGTATTTTCCGTACACACCAGTTTAACAAGATCGAACAATTCGTTTTTTGTAAACCCGAAGACTCTGTTAGAATGCATGAAGAATTATTGACAAACTCTGAGGAATTGTTACAGAAACTTGAGTTACCTTACCGAGTTGTTAATGTCTGTGCTGGGGATATTGGTACTGTTGCAGCTAAAAAGTATGATATTGAAGTTTGGATGCCCGCGCAGAATGGTTATCGTGAGGTTGTTAGTTGTAGTAACTGTACTGATTACCAAGCAAGACGTTTAGCGGTTCGTTATCGTGAAAAAGAGGGTGCGCCACCAAAAGGTTTCTTGCATACACTCAACTCTACTGCTATTGCTACTGGAAGAACGATTGTTGCTCTGCTCGAGAACAATCAACATGAAGATGGTTCAATAAATGTGCCTAAAGTGCTTAGAAAATATATGAGTGATTTTGAAAAAATAGATAAAAATCGGTAAACCCTTTTATATTGCTTTGAGAATGTTGAGGAAGTTTGGAGGATTACTTTGTCTTCAAAATCTTCAAAAGCAAAACACGTACGCGATAAATGGCGAGGCAAATCATGGTACAATGTAGTGGCGCCGTTGTTCTTTGGCAATGTCGATTTAGGCGCTGTTCCAGCAGAGACAACAGACCAATTAATTGGCAGAGTTGTTGAAGCTACCCTGTATGATATTACAGGTGACTTTTCTCATCACTATTTGAAAATGTTCTTCCAAATAAGTGCAATGGATGGTAAAACCGCTAAAACCCTATTCAAGGGGCATGAGTATTCACGCGATTACTTGCGAAGCTTAGTTAGGCGAAGAACAACTAAAGTGGATGGTCTATTTAACTTAACAACTAAAGATAGTTTTAAACTGAGAATAGCTGTTTCAGTTTTAACCCTTTCTCGTATAAAGACCTCACAAGAAAAGATCATACGCAATGTCATGATAAAGATTGTCAAAGAGAAAGCAACTGCTCTTACAATGGATCAATTTGTTCAAGAAATGGTTCTAGGTAAAATTGCTTCTGATATTTATAATGAATCAAAACAAATTGCGCCATTACGTCATGTCGGTATACGCAAATCAAAGCTTATCACTACACCAGCGAACGTTTCAGAGATTGTATTAGCCGCTGGTACGCCACTTGTTGAAGAGGTTGCATTAGAGGAAGAAATTGAAGGCGTTGAAGAAGTCGAACAAGACGCAGAAGATGTTGATGTATCTGAGCAAATTGCAGACGACGATGAAGAAGTATCAGAAGAATAAACTGTTCTTGTTTTTTATTTCTCTCTTTGTTTTTAAATAATATTAAAAGGAACTGTGTTAAGCATATACTGTTTTAGAGGGTAGTTTATGATTAGTCGTGCTGGTGTTCATGAAAAGGGTTCAATAAATGTTAATGATGTAATTGAAAGTATTAAACGGCGGGAAGACTTTGGCAGTGTAGGTGTTATTGGTTTATTTATTGGTGTAGTGAGAGGTGAGACTTCTGATGGTGGAGTGAAAGTTGAAAAGCTTACTTTGGAAGCGTATGAGGAGAAGGCTGATGAGGTTTTAAGTAATATTTGTGATGATTTGTCCCATAGGTCAGGAATTGTTGATGTACATATTCATCATTTAACGGGTGATTTTAATGTTGGTGATGATTTGGTTTATGTTGCGGTTGCGGGGTCTCATCGTGATCCTGTGTTTTCTGTGTTACAAGAGGGGGTTGAGCGTTATAAGAGTGAGGTGCCAATTTTTAAAAAAGAGCACGTTATTGGTGAAAATGGGCGATCTGAGTATTGGGTTTCAGAGAAGCAGCATCATTGATTTGTAGCTGTGATATTGTATGATTACGGCTTTAGCAGGTGGTGTGGGTGCAGCACGTTTTCTAACGGGTTTAATTCAGCTTGTTAAGCAGGAGGATTTGACGGTTGTTGTGAATACTGGTGATGATGTTGAACTTTTTGGGTTGTATGTTTCTCCTGACATTGATATTGTAACTTACACGCTTGCTGGTGTTGTTAATGATGTGACAGGTTGGGGTGTTAAGGATGATACTTTTGAATGTTTGAATATGCTTAAACGATTTGGTGAGGTTGATTGGTTTAATCTTGGAGATCAAGATTTTGCTACAAGCATTTTGCGTACAAAAATGTTGAAAAATGGGGTTTCTTTGTCGCAGATATCTGCTAAGGTAAGTCGTGATTTAGGTCTTACGTTAAAGATTTTGCCTATGACTGATGACAAGTTTGCTACTTATGTGCAGATACCTGAGGGTGTTATTCATTTTGAGGAGTATCTGGTTAAACGGGCAGCGCAGGATACGTTATTGGGTGTTGAATTTGTTGGTATGGACGTGGCTAAACCTGCGGTGGGTGTTGTTGAGTCCATAATGTTTTCTGATCGTGTGATTATTTGTCCTAGTAATCCGGTTGTGAGTATCGGCGCGATTCTTTCTGTTTCGGGTATACGGGAGTCTTTACGGAAAACTAGGGCTAGAAAAGTTGCTATTAGTCCAATTGTTGATGGTGTTCCCGTTAAGGGTCCTGCGGATAAACTTCTTCGTTGTTTAGGTGTTGAGGTTTCGGCTTTTGGGGTTGCAGAATTGTATGCTGATTTTTTGGATGTTTTTGTGATTGATTCTGTAGATGTGGCTGAGAAGAGTCGTATTGAGCAATTAGGTGTTAAAGTGGTTGTTGTTGACACGTTAATGAAGGATATACAGTCTAAAGTGGCGTTAGCTAAAGTGTCTCTTGATGTATAATTTCATTAGTTACTTGAGAATAATGGTTATATTTCCATTATGTATGTTGTTATTATAAGTTTGGAGTGTTTGCTGTGGAAAAAAGAAGTTATGACTGGTTTGAACATAGACGGAGAACGAAAGGTTTAGAACTTGCGCATGAACAAATCGTTAAGGCTTTTGATACAGTAACTTGGTTACATAAAGCGGCAAAGAGTTTTTCGGAAAAAAATTTTAATGATGCAAAGAAATATATTGAAAATTTGTATTCGGCTGAGGAAGAAGTGGATAAGTTGCGGTCTGATACTTTTCTTGAGTTGTCTAATGGTGCTGCTTTAGTTTCAGATTACCGTGAAGATCTGCTGCATGTTGTAAAACGTCTTGATACTTTAGCTGACTATACTAAAGATGCTGCAAGATGCCTCGAACTGCTTATAGATGCAGATATTCCATCTGAACTTTGTCAAAAAACTGTTTATTTGACTGGTAAACTTGTTGACACTGCACAGGTGCTTCGAAGCAGTATAGAAAAGATTTCTTCTGATCCATCTGAAGCTATAAAAGACGCTAAATGTGTCGGTGAAATTGAGACTGATATTGATACTGAATATTTACTGACTAAGGGTCTATTTGTAAAGTATGGTGTCAGTATGAATTGTGGTGCGATGGTTATTTTTGATGATTTAATAGAGTTTATCGAGCAAGCGGCAGATATGTGTGCAGATACGGCTGATTATATTTTAGTGCTTTCAAGCAGAGAGTAATTCTGCAGTTTTTTCTTTTTACTTTGTTTTGTTGATGCTTTTGTATACCATTGTTATACTGCTTGTTTTAGTGTGTTGTTTGCCTTTTAGTTATAGTGTCTATTTTAATGTTCATTGGTGTTTGTGTGTTTTTGGTGTTATGTATTGATTGACAAATAATGTTGGTTATATCTGTAAATCATATGTTGATATTAATGGAAATTTTTGTTAATCAAAAACATAAATATCTGTTATGTGTGTTAATTGACTGTAATTATGCACTAAATTGTTTGTGATGTTACATGTGTTTTTTGTTAATGGGTTGCCTAAAGAGTTTTAAGAAAAGTTTCAATACTCTACTGCGTGGTTTATTTTGTCAACACACATAGCAATGCTTTACACCCAAGAAACTGGGAAAACAGTAAAATGCTGTTTATGCGCCCGACGTTGCTCAATTAGCGATGGCTCATCTGGATTTTGCTCAGTTCGTAAAAACCAAGACGGCATATTATACACCTTAAATTACGGTAAAGCCGTTGCTTTTGGAGTTGACCCCATCGGTAAAAAACCTCTACTGCACTTCAACCCTGGCGCGTCAGTGGTGTCAATTGCCGCTGCGGGATGTAATTTTCATTGCCAATTTTGTGATAACTGGATGATAAGCCAAGGTAAAGAGGTTACAGAGAATTCTTTGTTGCCTGAAGAGATTGTTAGATTAGCAAAAGAGGCAAATTGTCAAGGGATAAGCTACACTTACACTGAGCCTACAGTTTTTATGGAGTATGTCTATGATACTGCCAAGCTTGCTCATGAAGCGGGTTTTTTTAACACGTTTGTAACTAACGGATATATGACTCATGAAACGGTAAAAACAATTTTGCCCTATATTGATGCGGTGACAGTGGATTTTAAAGCAGCTGGTAACCCTGATTTTTATAAGACTGTTTCTGCTGTATCTGATGTGAAACCAATTTTTGAAGCTTTAAAAGAATTAAAGTTTGCAGGAGTCCACATTGAAATAACCAATCTTGTTATCCCCAAAATGGGTGATTCGATGCATCAAATAAAATGTTTGGCAAAATGGATTAATGACTATTTAGGGCCAAATACGCCCTTTCATTTGTTACGTTTTCATCCTGACTACAAAATGTCTGCGCTTCCAGTTACATCTATAGAGTGTATGGAGACTGCTTATCTTGTAGCCAAAGGTGAAGGCTTACTATTTACTTACCTTGGAAACGTGCCTATGCATGTAGCAGA
Organism: Nitrososphaerota archaeon; assembly: GCA_031282985.1. GTDB lineage: Archaea > Thermoproteota > Bathyarchaeia > Bathyarchaeales > Bathycorpusculaceae > Bathycorpusculum. Next base: position 7,985 of record JAITCR010000061.1, read on the forward strand.
AAATACGTATTGTCCTGCATGCAGTGAACCAGTAATACATCGCAACGGTTTTAAAATTGCCCAATGGGACATAACTAGTGATATGTGCTGTAAATTCTGTGGAAACCACTTGCCCATTAAAGGTAAATATTACCCTTAAGTTTACACTTAAATAACTAACAAATAACTGTTTTTATAAAAACTCTTAAATTATACAAATACCAACTGAATCAAGGTCCATTCCATGTCATCAAACACTAACAAACTTAAACTTGTAGGGTATGACGATAAAGAGCAAGTTTTTCTCGTAAAGTCTGCAGCGAATCAAATTGTTAAAGTAAGTGATACCTTCGCTGAAATGTTCCCGCTTTGGGTGGGGAGAGTTCTAATTACCGCCCAGAATGAGAAATGGGCACAAATTGCTGGAAACATAACCACAGGGTTTGCCACAAGTGTAATCGCTGCTTCAGCAGAAGCATCAATTGAATGTGCAGTTCCAGCAGATCAAACTCCAGACAAACGGCCTGGTGTATTGATTCAAATTTATAACCGCGACCGCTTCGAATTAAAGGGTCAACTTTTGGGCCGTATTGGCCAATGTGTTATGACCTGTCCATCAACTGCAGCATTTAACGGTTTACTTGGCAAACGAACTCTCAATATTGGTAGTAGTCTTCGTTATTTTGGTGATGGTTTTCAAAAGAAAACTATGGTTGGTGGGCGTAAATGCTGGAAAATCCCCGTAATGGAAGGAAACTTTATAGTTGAAGATGGTTTTGGTGCTATGGAAGCAGTTGCAGGTGGTAATTATATGATTTTTGCTAAGACCCAACCTGAAGCTTTAGCAGCATCTGAAGCAGCCGTAGATGCAATACGTGAACAAGTTCCAAATGTAATTATGCCTTTCCCTGGTGGTGTGTGTCGTTCTGGGAGCAAGGCAGGTTCTATGAAATATAAACTGAAAGCTTCAACAAACCAAGATTATTGTCCATCATTGCGGACAATTGTCCCCGGTACAGTTGTTCCAGAAGATGCAAATAGTGTCTTTGAGATTGTCCTTAACGGTTTAACATTAGAAGCAGTTAACAAAGCAATGCAAGTTGGTGTTGCAGCTTCGATTAACTGTCCTGGGGTTGTTAAAATCTCTGCTGGTAACTATGGTGGTAAATTAGGTCCATACAAATCTTTCCTAAGAGATGCTATCGGTGCTCCTGCACCCGAACCAAAAACAGTACCAGCTGAGAAACAAAAAGCTTAACGCCTTCTTTTATTATGTACGGCTCCAAAATTTTTTGGTGTTATCTCTGTTAGGGCATAGTTTTTATTTTCGATAAAATCTGTAAAGTGACTTTTTTGTGTGGGCAATGTGTACGCTGTTTAAACCGTAGGTGTATGTTTAGTAGGAACTTTTATTTTGTTCTTATATCCCTTCTTTAGAGTAATCTTGCTTAAACGTGAATTATTGTGAGTACTGCAAAAAAAGACAGCTTAGAACTATATCGAACAAGGAAGGCAATTAACACTTTAGCTACTAAAGAGGGTAGTCATACAGAGCTGATTACGATTTATGTGCCGCCAGGTAAACAGATTAGTGATGCACTTAACCTTCTGCGAGAAGAATATGGTACAGCTACTAATATTAAATCAAATGTTACCCGTAAAAATGTTTTAGATGCTATTGTTAAAGCACAACAGAAACTTAAATTATTCAAAGATCCTGGAGAAAAGGGGTTGGTTATCTTTTGTGGTGCGCTTCCCCAAGAGGGTGCTGGGCCAGGAACTGAGCGTATGGAATCTTGGGTTATTGTACCACCTGAACCGATTCGTATTTTCCTATATCGTTGTGATTCGCGTTTTCACACTGAACACTTGCAAGAGATGCTGCGGGAAAAAGAAACTTATGGTATCATGTTAATTGATGCAACAAACGCTACAATAGCCACTTTGACGGGTAAGCATCTAAATATTGTTCGTGAAATGACTTCTGGTGTTGCCGGCAAAACTCGTGCTGGTGGGCAGTCTGCTAGACGATATGAACGTCTCCGTGAAATGCAGTTAAACGAGTATTTTGCTCGTGCTGGGGGGCACGCTAACGAAATTTTCTTACCAATAGAGAACCTTAAAGGAATTATCTTAGGCGGGCCGGGTCCAACAAAGTATGATTTCCAAAAAGGCGATTATCTCAATTATCAGCTTAAAAACAAAATTTTAGATGTTGTTGACACTGCCTATGTTGAAGAACAGGGTGTTAAAGAAGTCGTAGAGAAAGCTCCTGAAATCATGAAAAAAGTTCGTTATATTGAAGAAAAGCAAATTATGCAAAAGTTCCTCTACGAAGTTGGACATGACACTGGTTTAATTACTTATGGTGAGACTGAAGTGCGTAAGGCTTTGCAGGCTGGTCAAATTAGAATGCTTTTGATCTCTGAAGCACTTGACATGCAGCGTGTAGCCATGAAATGTGGGGCATGTAACTATCAAGAGCAAGAAACTGTCAAAGTCTCTGGTATGCAAACATTTGAGCAAAGCCTCGCTGGTAAACCTTGTCCCAAATGCACTGCACCATCCTTGTCTATAACTGATAAAATTGACTTAATCGACGATTTAGCACAGCTTGCCGAATACTCAAACACAGACATTGAAGTAATTTCAACAGAAACCGAAGAAGGTCAAATGCTAAAAAGCGCTTTTAACGGTTTAGCCGCTATACTGCGGTTCAAAATGCAGTAAGGAAACATTTACTTTTTCTCTAAAAACTGTTCCAGTTCTTTTTTCTTTATTTCAATGGTTAACTGTTTGTGTCTGGAAGTAACACCTGAAACTAGTTTGACATTTGTATGGAAAAATTTTGTTAGTTCTTTGAGGATTTCTTTGTTTACTTTTCCTTTTTCTGGTTCTTCTGTAGCATAAACAACAATGTCATCTCCATTAAGTTCTATGGCAAATTTAGAACTGTTGGGTTTAACAAAAATGGTAATTAGAACGCCATCAGCTGTTTCTTTGATACTCATACTGATGTACGCTCGGCCGTTATGTGTTGGGGTCTGTTTTTTTGGTTTTGTCTTGAAGTGCCCAACTGAATTTGTTACGCAGTGTTGTTGGGTAGAATTTGGTTATGTCAAACTTTACTTTCTTTGCCCACTTTACATATGCTTGTGGGTCGATGTATGACTTTAGGGAGGTGCCCAAGTTGTATTCGCGAGTAAGTTTTGTTAATTCAAGATCTAATTTTGCTTTTTCAACACGTGTTTCAAGTGACTCGATTTTTTTGCCTTCTGCTTTTTTTGCTTTAAGCTGTGCTTGCATAAATTTGAGGTTCTCTTCTTTTTGTTTTAGACGTTCATCAAATGTGGATGGAATTTTGCGTTTATGGTTTGCAACTTCTGCAACTTTAAGATTAGCCATTTTAGCTGCATAATTCTTTTTGTAATCTGGGTCTGTTTTAGTTACGCCGCTTTTGTCAAGTTCTTCTTTTAGGGTTTTAGTACATTTCCAGGTGCGGAAAACTTTTGCTGTGAGCTTTGGTACTTTCTCAGATAAGAATCTTGATACTTTTTTGCTATCTATGCCTTCAAAAAGATACTGTTTACTCCTGTCTTTCTTGAATTCTTCAAGATTCTTTACAATTTGAACTGGTGCTTGTATGGTTTTTATCCATTGTACGCTGTCTTTACCTAAAAAGTCAAAAGTAACCTTGTTACCCTTCAGGCTTATGTGTTCATCTCTAAGTGTAATAGCACCAACAGTGTCTGCCTCCTCTGGATCTTTTTCATCACCAACTCTCATGTTGACAGCAAGAATCAACCACGCAACTGTTGATACTTTACGTCGTTCTATCTCTTTTGCTTCAAGATTCTTGTTAATATGCTTCTCTACATGCTCTATTTGTTTTCCAAGATTTTCAGCTTTCTGAAATTTTTCTTTCTCACGTTCCTGTTTTAAAAATGCTGTATCACTAAACCAGACGTATTTGGCTTTGTCTGTGAGTTTATCCACCCATTTAGCTACATACATCCTGTCTGGTTCCCACGTAATCTTCCACCCTTTCAGCTTAGGTGCATCTGGTGAAAGATTTAATGTGATATTTTCTTGGCTCGGGCCCTCTTTCCATCTGCCACGTTGTGGGTGATCCCCTCTGCCCGCGAAAAGGCATGACGGTTCAGATGTCCAGTTAGCTACTTCCAGTTTTTGGCCGTCAACTTCAGCGTAACCAAACTTTTCTTTCATCTCTAACCGTTTTACTTTACGCTCTTCCGCTTGAATTTTCTTCTCTTCTTTAGTTAACGATTCTCTTTTTGCTTTCTCGTCAAGAACGAAACTTGTTATTTCACTAAAATCAATCTCAAATTGTTGTTTTCCACCCTTAACTTGAGTCAATGAAGAATTATCGATGCTTTCAATGTACTTGACTGTAAAAGTGTCTAGATACTTTGCGCTGAGATTTTCTTTTTTTAATTGTTCTAAAAATTCTCTCATAAAATTCTTAGTAAACACCTGATCTGGTGGTGCTATTGTAGTTAATAACGTTCTACGCACCCACGCTACTGCCATGGGTTCAGACTTTTTTGTGAGTGTAACCTTTTGACCTTGGATTTTAATGTTGAACCCTTTAAGATCATAAGGGGGAACATAAATCCCGTTATGCTTCAAACTTTTCATAACGTGCTTCATAACTTATACCTCAAATTTTAACAGATAATCATCATTTCACTGAACCGCTATTATTTGCCTGTTCAGCTTTCATTTTTACTGATGAACAAACAACTTTATACTCTTTACGTGGTTTAAAAATGTACTGTAAAAAATGAAAGCTTACGAAAACAAACCTCTCTGCTTTTTTTCAGCCCTCGTCTGTTGCAATTTTTTATACACCATATCTACATTTTTACGCTCTACGTAACCTTTGTGAGGACGAAAACCACCACCAAAACCACCTGGAATATGCATCAATTCATGAATTAACACGCGTTCTTTGTCCTCAAATGACATTTTATCAAAAATTTCAGAGATGACTTCAATAGTGTAAGTTGGTGGTTGATTTAGGATTCTCTGCCAAAGTTTTCCTAAGCCGTGAATACGCGCTATAGTGCGCTTGGCTTTGGAGCCTTTACTTCGAACACAAAATACATATTGAGATTCAACATGATAAAATTTGCATTCCACTGCCAATTGGTCAACTTGTTTTTTGATTTCTGGTGCTTCAAAGTATTTAATTGGCATGCCAAATCTCTACTTACTTTTATATGAAAAATGTTGGTTAGTAAATTTATTGTTAAACTGGTTAATGAATGTAGTTTAATGTTTTATTTTGATCTTCATGTATTTGTTTCATTGATTCATAATGTGCTTCAACCATAATTTTGAGTGCTTCAATGTTCTTTTTAACGTCTTCTAATTCGCCGTTTTTTTGCATTGCCCCTGATTTAGTTAACTGTTCATCAATATTGCCAACGGATACTTCCATTACTTTGACTTTGAATGCAAAAATTTGAAGTGCATAAAGTAGGCTCAAATGAGAGGTCAGTCGGTCAATTCGGTCAAGTTCCAGATTTCTGGCTATAAAAATTTTAATTTTTTGTTCTTGTGTGGCTGTTGATGACTGTAAAATTTGAGCATAAGCTGTTGCTTGCTTGTTTGCTGTTACTTTTGTTTCTTCCAGTCGATTCTGTAATCTTTTAGTGATTTTATCTAACATTTCTAGGACTTCGTCCAAATCTGAATTCCCCTCAAATAATGTTCTGTTTATTTAGCCCAACAAGCAGTGACGCTCTTATTTAAATTAACTGAGCATCTGCCCAGCAAAAATTGAACTATTTTTTTGCTTATTTAACTTTTTACACAATTTTTTTCTTCAACGACGTACTATAGCAAAGTGAATTTACATTGGTGTGTTTTTCACATAGAAACGAGTGCAATCCTTAAAAACTATGGAAAATAAGCGTTATTTTAAACGACAAATTAAAACACACAGGTCAATGTCATTTTAACTTGCTATAATCAATAGGCTTTTTGCATAACTATGGAAAACATGGTTGGTGTCTTGTTGGTAATGTTTTTGTGATTGTTGTACGTCGTACGCATGAAAGTTTTTTGCGCAGTTGTTTAGTTAATTGTGTTTGTTGTGGCTTTGAGGGTTTTTAGAGTGTTAAGAGTTGTTTGAGGTATTTTACGGGGTTACAACAGATTATGTAGCGTTTTTTGGAGAGTGTTTATATTGGAATGAGGGCGTAGTGTTTTTGGGATTGTTTTGTGTTTTGTCCAAAATGTAAGAAGATACTTCAGTAAAAAATGGTCATCATCACGGTAAACAACGTTACAAATGTAGAGAATGTTGCTGTCAGTTTACTTAAGAACAACCACGCGGTAAAAACATCAAGACTAAACACTGGCCATTCT
>JAITCR010000074.1 GCA_031282985.1 Nitrososphaerota archaeon
TCGCAGGCGTGGTATTTGTTGTCAAGTTGAAATATTGAGCGGGAACATTTCTCATTACGGCAAGTATACCTTTGTGCCCATTAGTTTGCCTGCCAAATTTCACAACTTTTACACTTCCACAACGCGGACACTTTACAGACACTAACGCCATACACACTCACTGCCAACCCACACCACCACACAATATTTCAACATACCGTTCAACTAATATCGAACACCACCAAAAAAAGACTTAGTGCGTGAATACGGTTATGCGCCAAAGGAAAACGTGTCGAAGATATCCGGTGTGGGCAAAATTTTTCACCGGTTAAATGTTGTTGTTGGTCTTGTTGGCAGTGTTGTGGTGGCTGCTTTGTGTTGTGAGTATTCTACTTGTGGGTGTTTTTTGAGTGCGGTTTGAGTCACAGTATCTGCCTTGTGTGCCAAAGGGTGTTACTGTTATTTTGGATAGGGCTTCTTTTCATCGTAAGAAAAAGTTGTTGCTTATTGCTGAACGGGCTGAAGTGTTTTTGTTGTTTTTATCGGCGTATTCGCCTGATTTTAACAGGATTGAGAATCGGTGGGCAAATATGAAGCGTGCGTTGCCTGACTTGATGCCTGACTGTGGAACCCTGCAAGAAGCCATATACACCCATTTCGGAAGGCGCAATTCTTAAACTATTCCACTATATGAACAGAAAACATAAGTTATGCAAGAAATCTATTCTTGTCAACCACTAAAATTTGGGTTGTGTCCCCTATGTCTTTTTATTTTTTTGTTCAATTATTAGCAACACAGTTGTTGATAATATACCTATGCCAATCATCATTGATGACAGTGTTAACAGATCTTTTTCAAAGCCTGAAAAAGTTAAAACCACCTTAATAACCGTAACACTATCCTCAGGCAAATAAACCAACACAGCATAACCACCTCTACCATTAGACTGCTCACTAAAAACACCAGCCACAACATCCTCATACGCCCACACAGCATTAACTGACTTGTCAATACGCCACTGCTTTACCGCCCCATCATCTAAAATATACACATTAACAGTATTATTCGTCCTAATATTAACACTAAACTCACGGTCAAACATTAAAAAATCCGAGTACAAAACCCAACCACTAGTAGCACCCTCCTCCTCATTACCAAAAGTCATAAGACGAGGAACCGAATTAGTTCTAACCACCGTAACAACAAAAAGTGATAACCCAATTAAAAATACTGCCAAACATAACCTTAAATCTCGTTTCAACAGCCATATCCTCCTTTTTTCTTCTTTATTTTTTAATCAATCTCCATCTTACGCGTAAAGTAAACATATGAAAAAACAAACAACAAAACCGAAACACCCAACACTACAAAAACACTAACCAACATATCAAACATTGAAACTAAAGATAAGCCTCCGTGAATTTGCTGGCGAACGAAGGTAAATCCTATTGTAAAGCGACCTGCGAAAGTAGCAAGACCCCCGTGTATAACGTTTTCAATTCCAAAAAGCAGAATGACCGAGACTAAAATTGAGAGCAACTCATTTTTAGTAACTACCGATAAAGCAGTTGCTATGGAACAAATTAGTAAAAGTTGAATCGCCATAAGTAGTAATGAAACATAAAACATTGGTTCAAAAGGGCTAAGAGCTAAAAGATAAATTTGCAGTGCAAACACGCAAACATACACTACAAGAAACATCACAAATAGTGTGATGAATTTTGATAAAAACAATTTACTCCTCTGTACAGGATATGAGAGAAGCAATTTTGTTTCTCCTTTGGAGATGCTGCCTGCATAACTATGACAAAACAACACCACTGACACAAATATGAGAAAAAGAAAAACCAGTCGAATTCCCGAAATAAGATTATTATAACTAAAAAACGGCAAAACCTCAACAATAGTGGGAGTTAAAACAGTCAAAACCGCAACCACAACAACAACCTCTAACATAGGAAACACAAAATACTCGTCAAACTCCCAAACCACAAGCCTGCACAACTGACCCAGAGACTTTGACTTATCTAAACCAAGCTTAGTTTGAGGCGTACTCGGCATAGTTTCTTTAGAATATACGATTTTGTGGTCTTTTTTTAGTACTACAGCAATAGATTTTTCATTTTTTCTCGGAAGTAGTAGTCTAGAAACTGCAATAAACACTAAACCAGCAATCAAAGTTGTTAATGAAAACCACAATAAATCACGCTCAAAACCATACAATTTTGGATACAACAACCCAGATATGGTTAAATTGTCAGAATTTACCAACAGAAAGGAATAATTATCTCTGCATGCAAGATTTATCGACAGAGTCTCTGTAGGTAAAACGTTTTTAGCAAACCAAACAGGCTCAATAACGCCTTCTGAAAGCCAACGATCCAGACCGTTAGCATCAAGAAGATATACATCCACCGGAACATTTAGAGCTAGTTCTACAATACAGTTGCGTGATGAAAACGAAAAAGGCATGGATAGCCCATAACCCTGAGTATTTGAGCCTGCCAATAAACCGGGTGTAAAATTGTTTGTACTTCGGTAAATAGTACCTATCAAAAAAGAAGTGCCAATTATCAAAATCATTACACCGATAGTTGTAAGTAGTTTAGGCTTGTTTTTTATCATTAGTCAACCTCCATTTTACGAGTAAAGTAGATAAAAATCGTCACTAACACAACTGTAGCGACTAACAGTGGAAACAGTATTGAATTCGTGAATTGTTCAAATGTAATTGGTACTCTAGGGGATACCATGGAGTGGCCGGGGTGGGTTATTTGTTCAAAATATCCAAAAATATATCTAAATCGGCCATCAGAGGAAAATACGCTGTAGATACCAAAAGCGTTATCAAGACCTAAAAACAGCAGAAAAGACGCAATAATAGAAATTAATTCATTTTTAGTTAACATAGAAATACCCACTGAAACAGAACATACAAACAACAATTGTAGAAACATTGCAAAAAGAGACATATAAAACAGTGGCTCTACCAAACTAATGGGGTTGAGATAGAAATTTAATGCATAAGCAGACGCATATACACTAAAAATTATTAGATTGAGAGAGATTACTTTTGAAAGAAAAACTTGCCAACGTTTAACAGGATACGATAATAATCTTTTTAGTTCACCGTTTCCAAAACTACCAGCAAAACTGTGTGAAAACAAAGTTCCGACCACAAGGGTTAGAATAAGAAATATAATGTTTGTCCCGTGATATAACGGAATGTAACTATTAAATAACCCTTGGTAGGTGGCTGATTGAATAAGAACAGCAATTATTGCTGAAGCAACAATTAAAGATATTGTTGCTAAATTTAAACAATTTTCAATTTCCCAAAGGACTAAACGAGAAAAAGTCTTTGCTGGTGCTTTGTTCATCGCTTTTCTCCAACGGTTTGGGCGTAAATTTCCTCAAGTGAACCCAAGGTTTGCTGGAAACCTTTTAGCGGTAGTCTTAATTCGGATACTATTTTTGGAATTTCTGCGCAAAACACCTCAGGATCATTTACTTTGCAGAATATTTTACCATTTTCAACCCAAACTTTATCAATTATAGCTATCTTTTTGAGTGTTGCTGCAAATTGTTGTGTGTTTGACACTTCAATTTTGTAAATGTTGGCCGAATATTTTTCTGTTAGATTGTTTATGTAGCCCTGATCTATAGTTTTTCCTTGATCAATTATGAGGAGATAATTACAGATTTTTTCTAGGTCGCTTAGTATGTGAGTGGATATAAGAAAACTGGTACCGTGTTTTGTGTGTATTTCTTTAATTTTTTCTAAAAGCGTGATTCGTCCTATGGGATCAATATTTGCAGTAGGTTCGTCAAGTATTGCTAGTTCGGGGATTCCTATTAAGGCTTGGGCTAAGCCCAGGCGTTTGAACATGCCAGCAGAATAAGTTTTTATGGGCTTATCTTGGGCATGTATTAGGTCTACGTCGTTTAATAGTTCAGTTATGACTTGGTCAATTTGTGTTATACCGTAGAGTTTTGCTACGTGTGTTAAAAAGCGTCTGCCGCTGAAATTACCCGGGTAGGCGTTGGTTTCGTGCATGACACCTATTTTTTGCCTTATTTCAAAAGAACTCTTCCAACAATCTAGACCGAACATTGTGGCTTGTCCCGTGTTAGCTTTTATTAGTCCTAAGAGAACCCCAATAGTTGTGGTTTTGCCTGACCCGTTTTTTCCTACAAACCCAGAAATACCCTTTGGAATTTGCATACTTAACCCATTTAAAGCATGTACTCTTCCAAAAGTTTTTACAAGATTAGACGTTTCTACAACAAAATCTTCCATCACAAAACCTTCGTAATTCTATTAGTTTTTCTTTTTCTTGTGTTTAATTATTAAAGCGGAAACTATTAGAAGGATTGTTACGGGCAGTATTGAGTACTGTAAAATTCGTATCCAATTTATTGCTGAACGCTCAGGCCCTAGGTCAATGTTTGTCTCAGCAAAAGATTTAAGACCGCTATCATGTGGCGGTGCTCTAAAACCACTAAAGGCAATACCTGCGACGGCCATAAGTGGATCCCATAGAAGTGAACCATCAACGCCAAGACCAGTATCCAAATCATAAAACATCCCCATACTCCATTGTTGTCCCTTAATTGTAACTGCCCCATTTACCAGAAACCCGTCTTGTTTACCCTGAATAGTTGTAGTAAAAGTCGTGTCATCAGTTATTACAGATAAAAGTGTTTTTTCAGAATCTGCATCCCAGACAATTATTTCTTGGCTATTATTTGGGTTAGCAGGCAACCATAAATGAGTAGTACCCAATAATATCCCATTAACGTTATACACAGCTCTATTATAAAGGTTAACATAAGCCTCGCCAACAAGCTGCAAAGACTCGCCCCCAAGAGGAACAATAACCTGCTCAGAACCCGCCCAATAACACAACTCTTCCCCAACATAATCAAAAGTAACCTGTAACCTTGCCATAGTACCATTAACACTAACACAGCGCCACATAAAACTAGCACTAGAATAACGGATACTGTCAAAGTTATAATTCAGCATATAATTGGTTCCTGCAAACTGTGAATTAGTTACATCAAAAACACGAGCAGAGCCTGCTTGATAGCTGACGTATTTTACGTATGCGTCTTCTTTTAACCATGAAGGCGCAAAATTATCACTCGCAATAACAGGAAGAAGAACACCTAAAACACACAAACACGCTATTAATGTTAAAGTTATAAACTTACGCATTTTTTTTGCCACGAGTATATTCCTCCAACATTGAGTTATTGTTTTTGAGATAAAAAAAAGGTGTGCTGTTTTTTGGTTTATTACAAGCTCCAAGAGTCATCACAGTATGTGTATCCACTAGGGCAGCTAAACCATTGCCATGCATGTATCCACACATCACCATCTTTGTAGGGACCAGTCTGATAGCCACTGTGAAATTGATTAGGAATAGGATTAGTACCTAGTGGCATACCGAAAAATATGACAGCTGTGAAATCCTGATATGTTACTGTAGACCAGTAGCAACCATGTTCAGCGTAAATCCAGACGTTAGTATACCAACCGCCACCGGCAGAAGTCCCACTACCTGTGACATATACCCAGCAGTTGCAACAGCCTTCATCTGTCTCTGCATTGACAAAGGGAACAGCAGCAAATAGTGCGGCAAATAGTACCATTGACAGCACCACTACATTACATACTAAATATTTCTTATTCATATTTTATCACGTATGTTTTATTTGTGGTAATACTTAAATTACATTAACGTATATCCAATCAGGTGTGGTTAAAAAATAGTCTTTAATGTTGTTGATTACATGATCTCGACATTAAAGGCTCTTGACCACCCCTGATGCAGGACACATTAATCTAACATTGCATTGCTCAGTGTATACTATGTTCGCAACAAATATATAAAGTTTTTGTAAGTGTAACCAACATTGGTCATGTCATAAAGTATTTTAGGGCGTAATTGTCTGTTTGTGGTCAATCAGGTCAGCATTTGTATGGTGACAAAGGTTGTAAAGGTGGGGTGTCCTTTTTGTGGCAGCGACAAAATCTCAAAAAATGGACACAACAAAACAGGAAAACAGATGTATAATTGCAATAACACCCAGTGCAATCATCGCAACTTTATAGAACAATACACACAAAGCCTACCTGCCAGAAGTCCGCAATC
>JAITCR010000102.1 GCA_031282985.1 Nitrososphaerota archaeon
GCTTTTCAACCCATTTTTGTTCTAATTACTTGATTTTTATCGTAAAACAGTACATTTTTGTCAGCGTGTTAAACTTCAACGCTATAAATATTGCGCCTATTTTGCTTCATGCGTTTGTCGTGTTTTATATCCACTGTTTTAGTAATAAAATTCTTGTCATATGTTTGAACTTGAAAAGAAATATGTCTCGCTTAAGGCTATATGATGTTGCTGCCGTGTATGAAGAAAGTTGCCTTATCGCTTTTGCTATCAATTATTTTAATATTTTGTGTTCTGCTGTTTGCTACGTGAATAATTGGTCTATACCTAGTTATAGGACAAATAATAAATCAGTACTCGGCAGCTATTCAGAGAAATCAATGGTTGTTGCTGAAATAATTGGTATTGATACATCAAAATATGACATAACTGTAGACTCATATAGTTAATGTTTATTCTTTGACGTTCTGTCTGAAGAGTTGGTGGATTACATTTTTGAATGTGATAAGGTAAACTTAAAGTAAGTTACAATTATGTTGATGGGAATCTTTACATTGTAACTGCAAACATTAAGGATCAACCTCAAACATATCAGCTTACACATGACAAATTTGAAATGTCAAAAATATTCCTTGACAAATATCAACCCCTCTCAGGAGGCGCTTCATATTATGCAGAAATGCGACAAATGCTAAATAATGTTGACCAAAACAAAAACACAACAAAAACCTCAGGAAATATCCAATTGAAAATAATTAGTAACAGTAAAGGAGCTACAGAATTCCGATGGACATATACAGATGAGGGCATTGAGATACCCGTTAAATGCGTTGCCCTATAACGACAAACGCATGAAGCAAAACCGGTATAACAATTATTAAGAAACGGTTGTCACGGTGGTTTTTTGGCGGCTGTTTTACAACAAACCCTGATATTTGGGGTAAAAATGTTGAAAAGTATCAAATTTTTGTAAAATGTCCTAAATAGTACTGTTTATACGTTCATCGTGGTTGCCCTATACTTTAAACAAGGATTTTTAAAATCTTTTTCTAACCAATGGGACTCTACACAGTAGGCAGCAACAACATAGCCCTCTCTAAACAAGAAGTTATAGAGATTGCAATGAACCACGCAAAAAGTTACTCATGGCGCGCCATGGACGAAAAAACGATTGGTTAGACGTAACAGACTTTAACATGGCAGAAGTAATCGAAACAAGAATAATGTTCGAAAACTCGCCCTATGCAGAAAAAGCTCGTAACGGCGATCCACTTGCACTTTACCCTATCTGGCATATACAATTACGCCTTGACAAACTTTACCCAAGCAACATTTATGGCCTAGATTTTGGAATTTTGGCTGATACAAAAGAAGTCTACGAAGTCCAAGTAATGATAAGATTTGGCATTTAACATGTAACTATAACACTGTAATAAACTTGCAGAAATTGGCAGTGTACTAACTGACACTTTGCCTTTTTACGTTAAATTGTGTCAAGGCTTATTTAGAGTTGAGGTTTAGCATTTTCTAAGAACGGCAATAACTTAAATACTATAATTAACAATAATTAACTATAGCTGATTATAGATGAGTGACGAAAATCTTACCACGATACAACTTGCAAAGTCCGTAGTCAAAGAACTAAAAAACATTCGAAAATATCCTCGAGAAACATATAACGAGACAATTCTAAACTTGATAAAAACAGTCAAAAAATCTAAAGAGCAAAAACAATATGACGTGTTTCTTCATACCATTCAGCAGGCAAAGATGAAAGAGCTCTGGGACAATGACGCGGATGAGGCTTGGGAAAATGCCTAAACCCGGTGATGTAATTTTAGCAACGGTGCAGTTCACCGATACTAACGAGGTGAAAATAAGGCCCGCTGTAGTTCTCTTCGAAGAACATGACAACATAGTAGTAGTGGGCATAACCAGTAATCTCAAAATGAACGGAATACCTCTCAACAGAAACGAAGGCGCCATAAAAGACAGTGTTATAAAACTAAATTACATATTTACTATCTCAACCGAAATGGCAACAAAAACACTCTTCTCCCTTAGCACAGAAAAGAAACGATTAATCTATTTTGAGTTAATTAAACGACTTAACAGCCTCAAAACTAACTGTGGCACGGTTTAACCTGAAAACTCAAACTATCCGATAATTAAGACTTGTTAATGGTCTGTGATTGATAATCGAATTCGTGCCAAGTTTACAGGTGATCAGTCAACCTTTCGAGTTTTGCGAGAGAAGATGATAAAAATTAGGTTAAGAAGTCTTGTATTTTTAATTGTTCTGTTCTTTTTGTAGGTATTAATATTTGAGAGTGTTAATTAAAGAATGATTCGATCGTGTTTGGTGTTCCATTTGTATAAGCGTGCAAACAAAGACATAGTAAGATCAACCATTTTCTTGCATCGTGAACTTTCCATATCCAAAGCTTGTTTTTTTAAACTTAACAAAATGCCCAACTCATCAAACTCCATCTCCCTAATATCACCCTCTACCACGGGATCTTCTGTGCTTAACACTGTCTTGCCTTCCGAATCCAATAATAAATAAGAGAGCGGTCGCGGCCAACTATTTTACACAATATACCATCTCTTACCCAACGCGTAAAACAGTACACATAATGCCTTCAAAGCAACAATCTGCTCACTTGACCGCCATCCTCCACAACAAAAAATAACGACATTCTCGACACTTATAACGTTATTTTCCACAAACTAACCCACTCTTAATCACCCACTCAGACCCACAACTCTTACACACAACCATAAACAAAACCTGCAACACACAACAAACACAGCACCCCACATACATGTATATTCAATATTCAGCACTCTCAAAAAATAAACAACCCAAAACTAGCACAAACCACCAAACACACAAATTCTAACATACAATTCCAAATTACCATAAACAAATCCAATAGGCAACCTCCGGAACTCATGTTTTACGCTTCAAACCGATAAAAACAAAATAAATGCAGCAGTTGCCCATACAAACTTCCTTATTTTACCGTACTACACATTATGCCCTTGATAGTT
>JAITCR010000180.1 GCA_031282985.1 Nitrososphaerota archaeon
TTGGCAGTATTTGCATTGGAGGTTTTGGCATGGCAGGGTGTTGGTGTCTTTTGGGCGTGTCATGCCGCTATTTTAACATCAAGCACCATATGTAAACAAATCTATATTAGGACACTGCCCAATTTTTTCTTCTACACGCTTTGTATTCTAACTACTTTAGAAATTTATCTCTTAATCGCATGATAACTTATCTAATAATCGACTTGTAGATACATTTCGCATCAATAAGTTCTTAAGATAGAACTCTAGAAACATTTGTAATAGAAGGAACTTACGTGAAGTTTGAAGTAAAATACAAACCATCGTATGCGATGCTTGTTGTCAGTCTTAATCAAGGTGAGACAATCACAGCTGAATCTGGTGCAATGACCTACATGGATTCAACAATAGAAGTTCACACCCGTAAACGCGAAAAAAGTCTGCTCGGCAGTTTAGGTCTAAGCATTATCGGCGGGCAATCTTTTTGGGTCAATGATTATATTGCTACAAAAGGGTCAGGAGATGCCGCATTTGTAGCAGCACCAGTTGGAGACATTGAGCGACTTGATATTATCCCCGGTAAAGGTTATATCATCCAAAAATCTGCCTATATTGCCTCTACCTTAGGTATTACCCTAGATGTCAAATGGGAAGGCTTCACCAAAGGGTTATTTGGTCATGGCTTGTTTATGATAAAAGCAACTGGTGAGGGGTCTTTATTCATAAACACTTTTGGCGCTATTGATGTGCATACATTACAAGCTGGGCAAACATTGATTGTTGATAATTTCCACCTGGTCGGTTTCAGTGATACATGTAGTTACAAAGTCACAAAATTCGGAGGCTTAAAAGAAACAATATTTAGCGGCGAGGGTCTTGTAACTCAAATCACTGGTCCGGGTAATGTGTATATCCAAACAAAGAATCTAGAAGAATTCACAAAATGGCTATGGATATTGTTGGAGCCAAAAGTACGTAACACACGCTCTCGTTAAAAACAACTTTTAACTCCTTCTTTTTCTGTTTTTAAATTTTAAATTGGGTTTTTACGAAAGTTATTGTAGTCTTTTTGTTGGGTAACATAAAATCAGCTAGCAGATTATTTCTATTTCGTAAACTTAAATGTGTACCCCGAAAAATTTTGAAAACTATAAAATGATGGCATAAACTGGGGGAGGGGTAAAAATCCAAAAAACAATTTTTCGTTTTTTGTGGTCAATTTTTATTATGATGTCCTGTCATCTTGCCCGTTATGGTTTTATGTAGCTGTGAGCATAAGACTGCGAGAAGCGATTATAAATGTCTGATACTGGTGTAACTGTAAAGAAAAGCACAGACTTCAGTGAATGGTATGTTGAGGTAGTTCTAAGAGCAGAGCTTGCTGATTATGCCCCTGTGAAAGGTTGTATGATTATCCGTCCTGACGCATACGCTGTTTGGGAAAAAATTCAAGAAATAGTTAATCAAAAAATCAAAGCAACAGGTCACAAAAACACTTATTTTCCAATGTTCATCCCAGAGGCTTTCCTTAAAAAAGAAGCTGAACATTTCGAAGGTTTCACACCAGAAGTTGCTTGGATTACCCAAGGTGGAGATACCCCTCTTGAAGAAAAACTTGCAATACGTCCAACAAGCGAAACTATAATGTATTCAATGTATGCCAAATGGATACGTAGCTGGAGAGATTTACCGCTTAAAATTAATCAATGGTGTAACATTGTTCGTTGGGAAACCAAAGCAACCAAACTGTTTCTGCGTACACGCGAATTCCTCTGGCAAGAAGGACACACCGCACATGCAACAGCAGAGGAAAGCGAAGCAGAAGTTATGTGGGCTATTAACATGTACAAGGACATAATCGAAAACACCTTAGCCATACCCGTATTGATTGGTACTAAGAGCGAAAGTGAAAAATTCGCAGGTGCCATGTACACCACCGCGTTGGAATCAATAATGCCTGACGGTAAAGCCTTGCAGATGGGAACAAGTCATAATCTTGGTCAACATTTCGCCAAAGTTTTTGACGTAAAATATGTCGGTGAAGACAAAATGGATCACTATGTTTGGCAAACTAGCTGGGGCATTACCACACGACTCATTGGTGCTATGATCATGGTTCACGGAGACGACAAAGGCCTAATCATGCCACCCAAAGTTGCTCCAACACAAATAGTGATCGTTCCAATTCCATTTAAAGGCCAAGACGCAGAAGCAATCGCCGCCAAAACCAGCGAAATAGCGGAAACTCTCAAAGTCAACGGCTTAAGTGTTATTCTTGATGACCGTCAGGAATACACACCAGGTTGGAAATTCAACCAATGGGAACTCAAAGGTGTTCCTATCCGTATCGAGCTTGGTCCACGTGATTTTAAAAATAGTCAAGTGGTTATGGTTCGACGTGATACTGGACAGAAAACGATGGTTAAAGAAGCAGACATACTTACCTCTATTGAAAACTTACTCAAAGACATACAAGACAACATGCTTACAAAAGCTAGACTTATCCTGCAAGAAAAAACATCTTCAGTGAAAAATTACGACGAATTTAAACAGGTTATAGAAGGTAAAGGCGGATTCATTAAAGCATCATGGTGCGGAAACCCTGATTGTGAAGAAAAAATCAAAGAAGAAACAAGTGCAACAATCCGAGTGATACCCTTCGAAAAGGAAGAACCTCCAACTGGCTGTGTTTGTTGTGGTGAAAAAGGCAAAACCATAGCATATTTTGCTAGATCCTATTAGAGTTCTCGAGTTCTCTTTTCTTCCTTTTTGTTTTGATTGTGTTTAATTGATCTGTTTACTATCTAATCACCTACTATACCAGAGTAACCTTAATTGAACGGTAAGTATGCAAAAAATACTTATCAAAAAACAAACAAAAGTGAATGTTCAAATTTTTTATCTCATGTTTGTTAGGAAACATTTATTCTCTCCTCTACTATGTCTTCTGGATACGAGGGTAATCATTATTGGTAAATGTTAAGGTAACTGAACGCGCAAGCAACATTGAATATGCAATTCGTGACGTCTTTGTGTACGCTAAAGATTTAATTAAAAATGGTAGAAAAATTTATTACCTAAACATTGGTGACCCTGCTGCATTCGATTTTAAAACCCCTCCAAGTCTTAAAGAGGCTCTGTGTCGAGCTATTGCGCAAGAAGCCAATTATTACTCTCCATCCGAAGGCCTTCTTGAACTTAGGCAAGCGGTGGCAAATAAAGAAAAAAAAATTAATGATGTAGACATTTCAGCAGACGATGTTCTTGTTACTGAAGGTATCTCTGAAGGCATTCAAATGTTACTTGGAGCAATTGTGGAGAAAGGCGCTGAGGTTCTTTTTCCAGGTCCAACGTATTCTCCATATATTTCATATACCAAATTTTTTGATGGCACACCCATTGCTTATGAAACCCTTGAGAAGGAAAGCTGGCAACCCAACATAGATGATTTGCGAAAAAAAATCACTGAAAAAACACGCGCTATCGCTATCATTAATCCCAATAATCCAACAGGCGCAGTTTATGGTGACAAAACTATTAAAGAAATTCTTGATATTGCTGGTGAGCATGACCTGCCTGTAATTAGTGATGAAATTTATGACCAGTTAACTTATGATAAACCCTTTGTAAGTGCTGCAACTTTAGCTACAGATGTGCCTGTTATTGGGTTAAACGGTTTTAGCAAAGTTTATCAAATGACTGGTTGGCGACTTGGTTACATGTATTTTAAAGGAGAGGGCAGACAGCTTGACGCTTTAAAGGCTGGTGTGGAGAGGCAATGTCGTATTCGTATTTGTGCTAATACGCCAGTTCAAATAGCTGCAACAGCAGCGTTAAATGGTCCACAGGATTTTGTTAAAGACATAGTTGAGCGTTTAAAGCAGAGGCGAGATTTCAGTTGGAAACGTCTAAACGAAATTAAAGGTATAAGTACCACTAAACCTGAGGGGGCATTCTATATTTTCCCAAAAATAGATTACATAGGCACACGCTGGAAGACTGATATGGATTTTGTTGTAGATCTGCTAAAAGAAACTGGTGTGTTAATTGTGAACGGTTCAGGATTTGATCCAGTCTACGGTAAGGGTCATGCAAGAATTGTTTTCTTACCACCTATTGAGCAACTCGAAATAGTTTACAATATTTTAGAAGAATTCATTAAAAAACAGAAAAGAAGCAACTAAAGGAGGAGTAGGACTACGGTAACTCCGTAGTTTTATCCTAACTGCTCAGATTTTTGTACCCTGTGTTGGGTCAGCAATTATCTTTTGAAATTCAGCTATCAATTTTTTGGTAACTGGCCCAGGTTTCCCCTCGCCGATTACACGCTTGTTTACTTCACGTACAGGGGTCATTTCCATTGCGGTTCCAGTGAAGAAAGCTTCCTCTGCAGTAAACAACATGAATGGTGTGAGGTTAGCTATAGTGATCTTGATTCCAAGTTTTGTTGCTATTCCCGTAACAACCTCAGCGGTTACACCTGAAAGGGCACCTGTTGCTGTTGGAGGCGTAAATAATTCACCATTTTTAACGATAAACACATTCTCACCAACACCCTCTGCAATGTACCCATTGCTCTCAAGGCACATGGCTTCATCAACACCATAAGCATTTGCTTCAATTTTAGCCAGAATACTGTTAAGGTAGTTGAGTGATTTAATCTCATGAGTTGTTGCATCAACTGGATTTCTTCTAACCCAACTAAATATAGTGGTTATACCTGTTTCTTGTGCATCAATAGCTTTACATTGAATTGTGTCAGCAATTACAATAACTGAGGCTTTAGGACATTTACGTGGATCTAAACCTAAATCGCCGATGCCTCTTGACACGACAAGACGGATGTAGGAATCCTTCATTTGGTTTTTACGCAATGTGTCTACTACGGCTTGAGTCATTTCTTGTTTAGTTAACGGTATGTTTAACGTAATGGCATGTGCTGAACGGTATAGACGGTCAATATGTTCTTTGAGTTTGAAGACTATACCATTGTATGCTCGTATGCCTTCAAAGACGCCATCTCCGTAAAGAAATCCATGGTCATAAACGGAAACTTTAGCCTCTGATTTAGGATAAAACTTTCCGTCTATGTATATTTGAAGTTCATTATTCATTGTTTTTCCTTCTTGACTTTCTTTTATTGTTCAATGTTTGATATAGTTTACCCCAGTGAGACAGATTTAGTTTATTAACCGTGGAATTGTGGTCGTTTTGAGAGATAAACAGGCAGAGGTAAAGGTTTGTAGGGTTTACCAGCGATTTTTTCAGAAACTATACTGATGAGTTGTTCAACAGACAAGGCTTCTTGTTTACCCTTAAACTCGCGAACCCGAACGGAAAGTGTGCCTGACTCTACTTCTTTTTCTCCGATAACGATAATGTATGGAATCCATTCTTGTTCTGCTTCACGAATTTTCTTTTGTAGTGTGGATGCAGTATCATCTATATCAACGCGGATACACGACGCTGTGATTTGTTGAGCTAACGGTTCCATTTTATCAAGGAATTTATCAGAGATTGGAATCAACCGCACTTGGGTTGGTGACAACCAAACTGGCAGCATAGATGCTTTCCCGGTCATTTGTTCACGATAAGCTTTTTCGAGCAAGGCATAGATGTCGCGTTCAATGGCGCCACTTGGGCTGCAGTGTAAAATTAGTGGGTATTGTTTCTCGCCTTTTTCATCTACATAGGTAATTTCGTAACGCTCGGCGTTTTCTACGTCAATTTGGTCAGTGCTAAGGGCTGCAGCTTTGTCTTGGTTGTCTATAAAATTTAGATCCCATTTTAATGCGAAATAGAAGAATCGTTCGTTCCAAACTTCGGCTAATATGGGTTTGCCAAATTTTGTTGCTAATGATGCTATGAATTCTTTATGTTCTGCGTAGAAGTCTTTGGTGAATCTCATGGCAATTTCGTAGTCGTCTTTGACTAAGCCGATGTTGTCAAGTACATCAATGCAGAGGTCAAAGCGAGTCATGAATTCTTTTTTTACTTGGTCAAAGTCTGCGCAGAAGGCGTGGCAGTCTGGCATAGTGAATGCTCGGAGTCGTTTTAAGCCGACCACTTCACCGCTTTTTTCGCGTCTGAAACTGTAGCGTGTGAGTTCAAAAAGTTTTAGGGGCAACTGTTTGTAGCTGATTTGAGCGTCATGTGCCATAAGAAACTGTCCAAAGCAGGCTGCGAAGCGTAGAAAGAGTTCTTTGTCTTCTGATTTAAGTACGTATTGACGTGCTGGAAACCGGTTAAGGTAGCTAGCAAGACTTGGATGGTGAAAGTCATACATTAGGGGTGTTTCTACTTCCATGCCTCCATAAGCTTGTATACGGTTTGCAACGTACTGTTCAAGTAATGACTTTATCATGCGACCTTTTGGGTACCAGCGAACATTGCCCGGATCACTGCCTGATTCGTAATCAGCAATCTCTAATCGCTTCATTAAAGGCACATGAGGCGGCATAATTGTAACTGCGCGGGTTTTCTTAATTTCATAGTTAGCAAATTTTTGCAGGTTAGCGTACCCTTTGAATTTGAATTCTTCAACAGGTATAAGTGAACCATCGGTTTGAAGAATGTGCCAAAAAGACTTTAGTGTATCTTCCGCTTTAAGTGCCGCTGAAACAGGCTCTTCTTCCTTCTTTGACCCACATACACTACCACCTGTTTCTCCTGCTTTAGCTTCTATATTAAGCGCTTCAGGAGCATAAGTGCGGGCTTGTTCAGCTAATGGATGACCTTTAATGGATACTGTAAATTGTTTATTCCACCCAAAAGGCGCACGATAAGTCTCTATACCCTTCTGTTTCGCATAATCTTCCATTTCTTTAATTACGTTAAAAGCCTCTTGAGGCTTAGAGAGGTTACTGCTTAAATGCGCAAAGGGGTAAATAAGTACCTTGTTGACTTTTAACTTACCCAAAAAAGCTCTTGCATCATTAATGGCCTTCTGTGAAACCTGACTGCTGTCGCCTTCTTCAACGGCCGTAAACAAAACAACTACTTCTTCTATACGAACCTCATTTTTCTCTGCCTCTTCAGCTTGAGGAAGCTCTTTTTCAACCGGTTTATAAGTTATAAAGTTAGAATGTAACTGTAAAATCCGCATTAATCTAGCCTTCTACATTCCATGACGCCATTTGTCAAGGAGTTTATCCTTCTTAGACTTCTTTTTATATTCTTTATAATGCTCTTTACACAAGTAAGCACGTGTATCACTGCCAATTTTCAATCCCGCAGCTTTTACCTTGTCAGCTGAAATTGAACGTTCAGCTTCATTACTACAGTTAGATACACTGCATTTTTCGCCTTTATCTATGCGACCCAAACAAATCACACTCTCGCTTAATGTTTTACTACTGATATTATACTACTATTAAAGCTTCTTTTTGTGCAAGAAGAGGTAACCGCATAACTGGTCACTTGTCACTTATAGAAAAAGTTTTAAAACGTCAATTTTAGATTAAATCAAATAACTTGTTCTATATGACTGGGAGAAAATATGCTTTGAAGGAAGAGTTAACGTTTAGGGACAGGGCGTTTTTAGCCATAAGAGGAATTGGGTCATTGGCCCCAAAATTGGGGTTGGTGAAGAAACCGAAACATCACAAAAAAGATGGAGTTACTTTTATTGTGGGTGTTAAAGATGAGGAAAGGTGGATTAAGTCATGTATTCACTCTATCCAACATGTAGCAGATGAAATTATAATCGTAGATAGCTCTGTTGAGGATAATACTACAAAAATTGTTGAATCCTTAGCAGCAGATAACCCCAAGATTAAGCATATAAAATTTTATTACAGTGGTTACAACGCTATTGCTCTTGCTTATCACATAGGTTTGGTATCTGCTAGCTACAAATGGATTTTTAAATGGGACAGCGACCTTGTTGTCAAAAGCCCTGAGGCAATACAGGAATGGGTAGACAGACTAAAACGTCTTGACCCAAATCGCTATTATGCAATCGACTTATTCCGTATTAACTTTATGGGCGACCTTGGACATTTGTCTCGTTCTGAGCCGTTCGCCTGTAATGGGGTGCGAATTTTCACTTGGAGCTCTGGACTTCATGTGGAACTAAAAGGTAATGACGGTGAACAGGTTATAGGAAATAGTATCTGGGGATGCCGTTTTCCGTTATATTATAAAGTTCTAAGGTGGAATGATCCCTACATTTTTCACTGTAATATAAAAAACCCTAAACGGTTATTTATACGA
The DNA here is from genome assembly GCA_031282985.1 of Nitrososphaerota archaeon. GTDB lineage: Archaea > Thermoproteota > Bathyarchaeia > Bathyarchaeales > Bathycorpusculaceae > Bathycorpusculum. Next base: position 8,194 of record JAITCR010000180.1, read on the forward strand.
AAATACTGGTACGACTATATGATACATAAAGAAGAACGTTTCAAAAACTTGGAGGAATACGCAGCATATAGAATCCAACAAGACGACGGAATAAGCATGGAAGAAGGTATTAAAACTGCTATGGAACTAATTATGAAAGACACGATACCTTATGATAAGACTCGCTTTGGTGAACTCCCCGAAATCATAAAAAATGTTTGATTCACTATTTAACTTCGGTTCCCACTATGGTCTGCGCCCTCTGATAGATTTGATTTTTCGTGCCTATGTATGCAGAACCTATGATTTCCACAACAAACGATGCTGCTGCTGATCCTACAGAAGTACACCACAAAGTATCCTTACCATTCAGGTACTCGGCTAAAAAAGCACCAATAAAAACATCACCTGCACCCGTGGGATCAACAACAACTGCTGGACTGCAAGCAGGGACGCTGTAACAAACACCCTCAACTGAAAGCAAAGAACCCTGGGCACCCATAGTTACAATTATAGTTTCAACACCAATATCGTGTATCACTCTAACGGCTTCTTTTAACTCTGATTTTCCAGTTAACACAAAAAGTTCATCCATAGATAACTTGCAAATATTAACCAAATCCAAAACACGTAAATTCGCATGCAGTTTTGGGGTCACATGACCCTTTTTGTCAAAGCTTCGTAAAAACCCTTGAGGATCTAAAGATAAAACCTCGCAACACTCTTAAGCGCTGCATTGTTTCGCAGTTAATTTCGTTTGCTATCGGTGCAACATGTATGATTTTAGCACGTAAATCCTTTGGAATATCTTCTGGACTTATAGGATGACCGCTACAGGTTAATTTGAGGTTGCGCACAGAGAAGTTAGAGCTGTAACTGAGATCAAAATGCGTTGTTATCTCTTGCATATAACGTTTAACCATTGAAACATCAATACCTTCCTCACGCAACCGCACAAGGTAAGCCTCAGGAAAATCGCCGCCAACACGTGACACCACAGAAACTGATTCCCCCAAATTTTTAACAGCAAGCGAGGTGTAAGTGACTGCGCCACCTAAATTATGAAAGTGTTTATTTTGGCCAACTATAGAGATAGAATCCACCGAGAAACTGCCAATTACACAAACACTGTTGCTCTGAGTTACCATAAATATCCAACTAACTTTGGTTAAAGCCAATATAAAGAAGTACCTTCATTCTCAACAAAAAAACTTTAGAGCCTGTTTAATATCTCCGTAGTAGCAGCGAAATAAACGCTAATTTTGTGGCTTGTAAAGTATTGAAAATTTTCCGTTCACAAATTTTCCACAACAAACAATAATCCTCAAGCCAACCAAACGAACACTCAACAACCCAACACTTAGAAAGAACCACAAACTTGTGCAACTCACTACACTTAACAACCTCAACAGCCACCCTATCAACCCCTTAACACTATTAGACTTCTTGTATAACTATGGAAAACATGATTAGTGTATTGTTGGTAATGTTTTTGTGATTGTTGATAAAGTTTGAAAATATTAAGGGTTATCGTGATGAAGTGCTTCGTCGGATAACTGGGGTTAAACGTGCAACATTTGAAAAAATGTCGGACATTCTTTCTGGTGCGTTAACTAACGTTTTGCACTTGGCGGTCTAAAACCCAAAGTAAGTCTTGAAAATATGCTACTTGCCTTCCTTGCACGTCGTATGCATGAAAGTTTTTTGCGCAGCTGTTTAGTTAGTTGTGTTTGTTGTAGCTTTGAGGGTTTTAGAGTGTTAAAAGTTGTTTGAAGTATTTTACGGGGTTACAACAAATTATATAGCATTC
>JAITCR010000011.1 GCA_031282985.1 Nitrososphaerota archaeon
TCGCAGGCGTGGTATTTGTTGTCAAGTTGAAATATTGAGCGGGAACATTTCTCATTACGGCAAGTATACCTTTGTGCCCATTAGTTTGCCTGCCAAATTTCACAACTTTTACACTTCCATAACGCGGACACTTTACAGACACTAACGCCATACACACTCACTACCAACCCACACCACCACACAATATTTCAACATACCGTTCAACTAATATCGAACACCACCCTTGTTTTAACACCAGAATCTGAAGGCATGTTTGGAGCGATTAAGAAAGCAGAAGAATTATTATCAAATACACCAAGCGCGTTTATGCCTCAACAGTTCAAAAAGAAGGTTTTAATCCTATAAACCATAGAGAAACAACTGGTCCTGAGATTTGGGCAGATACTGATGGCAAAGTGGATATAGTTGTTGCAGGTATTGGTACGGGTGGAACTATAACTGGTGTAACTCAGTACATAAAGCCCCTTAAAGCAGATTTCAAAGTTGTTGCAGTAGAACCAACAGCTTCACCAGTTTTAAGTGGGACAAAAAAGGATCACATAAAATTCAGGGTATAGGTGCAGGTTTTATGCCTGATGCATTAGAACTAAAGTTGGTTGATGAAATCATTAAGTTTCAGATGATGATGCCCTCGAAACTGCGCGGGCGGCTGCGCAGAAGGAGGATTTGTTGTTAGGTATTTCTGATGATGTGGCATTATTTGCGGCGATAGCGGTTGCGAAACGTCCTGAAAACGGAGATAAACTCGCGTTGTTATTTTGCCAGATACTGGTGAGAGATATCTTAGTACACTGCTGTTCGCAGAGCCGTAAATGATTTGTGACACAAAATTTTTGTTGTTTTACGCTTTTTTTATATATCCTTTTTATTTACTAGGTAGCAGAAAAAAAGGAAGTAAGGTACATGGAGCCAAAAGATAACTTGTCTATCTCTAAAAATTGTGAAGAGTGCAAGAAAAAGAGTTGTGACGAATACGAGTGCTGGAATCCAGATAAAATGATTGAAGTGCTCATGAAGAATCATCATCAAAGTGAAGAAAAATGGGTTGAAACTGGGTTACCTAATCTTGTAGATAGAATAGTGACAAATTATCAGACTTTTGGCGGGATGGATCATCTTGAAGGCAAAGATTTGCCGTCTAAAATGGTTGTTATAGAAGTTTTAAATGATCTTTTCACAGTTCTTTTCCCAGGTTACCTTGGCAATTCTGAAATTAATAAAGCTAACATAAAATTTTGTTTAGGAACTAAATTAACCTCTATTTATGCACGTTTGATCAGTGAGGTAGAAAAAAGCCTCAAGTACATATGTAGAAAAATTGGTGAGTGCCCCCAAGAGATATGCCAAAAACGTGCACATATAGTTGTTAAAGAGCTCCTCGAAGCGCTTCCAGAAATTCGTTCAACACTTAGCAGCGACATAGAAGCAGCATACAACGGTGACCCTGCGGCGGTAAGCGCTGACGAGGTTATACTAAGTTATCCATGTGTAATGGCGATAACAACTTATCGTATAGCACATGAACTTTACATGCACTGTGTACCATTAATTCCAAGAATTATGAGTGAACACATGCATTCTCTAACAGGCATCGATATTCATCCAGGCGCAAAAATAGGTAAGAACTTTTTTATCGATCACGGTACAGGCGTTGTCATAGGTGAAACTGCAGAAATCGGTGAGAACGTAAAGCTTTATCAGGGGGTAACTATAGGCGCACTAAGTTTTCCTAAAGATGAAAAAGGTAACATTATAAAAGGGCGCAAACGTCACCCGACCATTGGTAACAATGTTGTAATTTACAGCGGCGCAACACTCCTTGGAGGAGACACCGTTATTGGAGACAATGTTATAATCGGTGGAAACACATGGATAACCACTTCGGTAGAAGCAGACACCAAAGTCACAAAAGGAACTGAAGAAACCGCTTATAAAAAAGAAAAAACATAAACAGTCACAAAAAAATGAAAGTTTTTACAGTATTTCAAAATTTTCTTTTACTGTTGCTAAAACTACATGAGTACTAGTTCGTTCAATGTATGGTAATGCGAGCAAGCGTTTTGTGAAAATACTCAAATCTTCTCGGTTTTTAAATTTAGCTATAATAACAGCATCTGTTGAACCGGTTACGTCATAAACACCGCATACACCAGGAATTTTTGCTACTTCTCGTTCCATTTCTAACAGTTTACCTTTGGAAACTGTTATTTCAGTTACAACAGTTAAGTGGTAACCAAGTTTTTCATGATCCAAAATAACTGAATAGCCTTTTATTAGACCTACAGTTTCCATTTTTTTTATTCTAGATAAAACTGTACCGATAGATACACCAACATTTTTGGCTATTTGTCTACTTGAGAGCCTTGCGTCCTCTAAGAGGCATTTGAGAATTTTTACGTCAGTTTCAGTTAGATCCAAATCCAAAACTTCCTTGTATGATACTCTAAGTAAATTGAGATCTTCTAAACATACTTTTTGTTATTCACATGGTTATATTTATAAAAGTTTAGTTTAAGGGTATTAAATACATCAGTAATTTAAATTTGTTACACAGTACTTGAAACTGTGTTTGACAGATTTGCAGGTTAAATTAGCAAGTTAACAGATGTGAGATGGGGAAGATGCAAACCAAAATTGACACCATACTAGTACTTGACTTTGGAGGGCAATATTGCCATTTAATTAGCAGAAGAATCAGAGAACGAAATGTCTACTCTGAAATTGTTCCTCATAACAGTTCACTTGAAGAAATTAAAGCCTTGAAAGAAAAATTTAACGTCAAAGGCTTAATTTTATCAGGTGGACCCGCAAGTGTTTATGGACAAAGCGCTCCAAAACTGGATTATAGAATTTTAGAAGACGATATGCCAATACTAGGGCTATGTTATGGACATCAGATTTTGGCCCAGGCGGTCAAAGGAAAAGTTGAACCTGCAGCTTGCAAAGAATATGGCATAACGTATGCCACTATTGACAAACCAGTAGGAATACTTGAGGGGTTAAGTGAAAAAGAGAAAGTATGGATGAGTCACGGTGATACTGTTTGCAGTTTACCAGACACTTTTGAAATTTTAGCCCACACTGACAATTGTCCTGTCGCAGCATTTAGGCATAAGGATAAACTCATTTATGGTCTTCAATGGCACCCAGAAGTTATCCACACTGAAAACGGCGCCCACATGTTTAACAACTTTATTTTCAATGTATGCAAATGCGAAGCTAACTGGCAAATGGAAGACATCGTTGAAAAAATGGTTCAAGAATTAAAAAATGAAGTAGACAACGATAAAGCCATTATTGGTTTAAGCGGTGGAATTGACTCAAGCGTAGCTACAGCTTTAGCAGCTATAGCATTAAACGAGAAGTTAACCGCAGTCTATGTTGATCATGGATTTATGCGAGAAGGCGAAACTGAAGCCATACAAGAAACTTTTAGCAAATTCAAAATTAATTTTATCGTTGTACAGGCCAAAGAAAGATTTATCAAAAAACTTGAGAGCGTAACTGAACCAGAATGTAAACGTAAAATGATCGGTGAAGAATTCATCCGTGTATTCGAAGAAGAAGCCCTAAAAACTGGTGCTCAATATCTCATTCAAGGCACAATTTACCCTGATGTCATTGAATCAGGCTCTAGTAAAAATAGTGCCAATATTAAAAGCCATCACAATGTTGGCGGTTTGCCTGAAAAAATTAAGTTTAAAAAAATTCTTGAGCCCCTCCGGGATTTATACAAAGATGAGGTACGTAAAATTGCAAAAATGCTCGATTTACCCAACGAACTGGTTAATAGGCAACCATTTCCGGGTCCAGGTTTAGCCGTAAGAATTATTGGATTATTAACTGAGGAAAAAATTAGAGCTGTTAAACGCTCAGATAAAATTGTTCGGGAAGAAATAAAAGAGGCAGGTTTAGCAGAGAATCTATGGCAATACTTTACAGTAGTTACGGACACTAAAGCTACAGGCGTCAAAGGTGATGCAAGAGCATATGGCTACGTAGTTGCCATTAGAGCTGTAGAGAGCCGAGAAGCCATGACTGCAAGCTTCGCCAAAATTCCCTATGACGTACTAGAAAAAATTTCTACGCGAATAACTAACGAAGTCCCAGAAGTTACTCACGTCGTCTACGATATAACACATAAACCTCCAGCAACCATAGAATGGGAATAGAAAAGTAGTTATTATAAAATTTAACCGAACACATTGAATGGGACACTAAAGGCTACGTTAAGGGTTGTTGGGGCCTATTTATAGCGTTGTATATTGCAGTTGCCATTATTTGTGCAACGGGCTCATCACCCCAGTTACCTGTTGTTTTTTCTGGGTGTACACCATCAGGGAAATATTCAGAGTAGTCAATTAAAAGTGAATACACATCAATGACAGGCAGGCTAGTTTTGTTTGCGACTTGTTCAATACATGGAAGTATTATCTGCTCAAAATATTCAGGATTTAGAAGGTATGTTTGGTTACTGAAAATTGGCGGCGGGAGCACTAACCATATTTCTGGTTTACTGGAAAGTTTCTGGAAAGCTTGTATTAGGGTTATGTAATCATCTACGAAGGTGTTGTTGTGCTGAAAAAGACTATGTTGAGCATCGTTAGTTCCAAGCATGATAATTATTACGTTAGGTTTGAATTTCAGAGCATCTTGAAACGCTATTGTTTTCATGTAAGGAGCATGGGAAACTAAAGTAACTGTAGTAGAGCTAACTCCAAAATTATGTAAGTCATAATCACCACCAAGTTTATTCATGAGATCATATGTGTACTCAGTTAACTGAGTGAGACTGTCGCCGATGCACGCAACTCGGATGGTTTTTGAGTTGTTTTGTTCAATCAAGTTGTAGATCACCATGTATGATGAGGTTAGCAGAAGAATGGTACACATGATTAATATGCCTAAAGACTTTTTATTCAACTTAGCCCCAGCGGTTTTTAGTATTTGAATATATTATTATTCTTATAAACGAATTTTAATAAATTTTTCACAAAGAGGTCCCAGTTAGGCATATTGTTTTTTGTGTTTCGGGCGGCTTTAATCAACACTTGCTTTCATAACGGTTTATATAAAAATTTGATGTATTGTATTTATCAAGGTGACAATTTTGAAAACAGTTGTTTTAGCAGGCGGGTTTGCAACAAGACTACGACCCTTAAGTTGTAGCAGGCCTAAAACACTTTTTCCAATAGTAAATAAACCGTTGTTACAATGGATTTTTGAAGAACTTGCTGTTAATGATGTAAAAGAAGTTATTTTAGCAGTTAACACTTTGACACAATTTCACATAAGACAACAAAAGCTACCTAAATATGGTTTAAAAATTAAATATGCAATTGATCCCCCTAAGATGCCGTTAGGAACTGCTGGACCTATAAAGAATACGGAAAAAATAGTTGGCCATGATGAACCGTTTGTTGTTTTAAATGGAGATATCCTTACCAGTATTAACTATAAGCAGTTAATGGATACACACATAAAAACAAAGGCATTAGCAACAATTGCTTTATGTGAAGTTGATGATCCATGCAGGTATGGCGTTGCAGAACTAGAAAAAGGTAACCGCATCAAAAGTTTTATCGAAAAACCAGCTAAAGGACAAGCGCCAACTAACTTTATCAACGCTGGGGCTTACATTTTAAGTCCAAAAGTGTTTGATTATATTCCTAGAGGTAAACAGTGTTCAATAGAGCGGGAAGTTTTTCCATTACTCGCAAAAGAGCAGAAACTTTTCGGACATATGTTTAATGGCTTGTGGATGGATATTGGTAAACCTGAAGAATACTTGTTAACCAACAAAATTATTCTTGACAGGTTAATTTCGGCTAACAAGATTAAAATATTCAAGAATGTTAAAGCTGAAATGCCTGTAGCAATAGACAGACATGTTGGCATTGGTAAAAAAACTGTTGTTGGTCCGTATGCGGTTTTAGGAAAAAATGTTGTAATTGGTGATAATGTACAAATCTGTAATTCTGTGGTCTTTCCTGACGCGAAAATAGGTGATAACACCACAGTTAGTGGTGCAATAATAGGTGAGGGCGCAATTGTTGGCAAAAACGTCCAAGTTAATAACGGTTGCATTATTGCTGACCAAGCCAAAATTGGAGATAATGTTAACTTAATTGAAGATTTTGCTGTTTGTCCAGCTAAGGAAGTATCTGAAACTATTTTAAAAAGGAATATTATCTGTTAACATAGAGACGACTATTTATGAGTACATCAAAAAAACTTTTTGGCACAAACGGCGTGCGGGGACTTGTCAATGTTGAATTAACGCCAGACATGACAGTAAAGATTGGTTTAGCCATTGGAACTTTTTTTGGAAAGAAAAAACTACTTTTGGGTCAGGACGCGAGAACCAGTGGTTCAATGTTGGCTAAAGCGGTAATGTCGGGTTTAACTGCGACAGGTTGCGATGTGTATTTTGTCGGTATGGCACCGACACCGTCTCTTCAGTTTGCGGTGAAGAATCATAAAATGGATGGTGGAGTTATAATTACTGCTTCGCATAATCCTGCTGAATATAACGGGATTAAGGTTATTTGGAAGGATGGCGTTGAGACTTCTCATGAGCAAGAAGTTGAGATTGAGAAAAATTATTTTGATAACAGATTCAGTTTTGCTTCGTGGGATAAACTAGGGGAAATAAAAAAGTTATCTGGCATTAATGATGAGTACATCTCTGCAATTAAGACTCATGTAAATGTAGAAAAAATATCTGAAAAACATTTTCACATAGTTGTTGATACTGCAAACAGTGTAGGCGGATTAACCACGCCACAGTTGATGCGAGAATTGGGTTGTAAGGTAACCAGTATAAACGCTAATATCGATGGGACATTTCCAGGTAGACAGCCTGAGCCATGTCTGGAGAGTCTTGGGGAATTAGCTGCAACTGTGAAGGCTATAGGAGCAGATATAGGTGTAGCTTTTGATGGAGACGCAGACAGATCAATTTTTGTTGATGAAACCGGCGAAGTCTACATGGGGGATAAAACCTTTGCAATTGTTTTGAAACATTTTCTTTTAAAGAATAAAGGTGCAACAGTAGTTACCCCCGTAAGTTCATCAACACTAATTAAAGACACAGCAGACTCTTACAATGGCAAAATTGAGTGGACAAAAGTTGGCAGTGTAACTGTTTCGCATCGAATGAGAGAAATTAACGCAAAGTTAGGCGGTGAGGAAAACGGTGGAGTTTTTTACGAACCACATCAGGCAGTCCGAGATGGCGCCATGACCACAGCATTACTTTTAGAAATAATGGCTGAAACGGGTAAAAGGCTCTCTGAACTTGTTGCTGAGCAGCCACAGTATTTTATTGAGAAATGTAAGGTTGAGTGTCCTAATGAAAAGAAGACAGCATTACAAAAAAGAATATATGAGCAGGTTAAAAACGAAAACATTAGCACTATTGATGGGGTAAAAATTTGGTTTAGTGACCAAAGTTCTATTTTAATTAGGGCAAGTGGTACAGAACCAGTGTATAGACTGTATGCTGAAGCAAAGAAAAAAGAAAAAGCATTAGAGATAGTTAAAGAATACAGTTCAAAACTTAAAGAGCTACTTCAAATTATTTAACATTTTTAGGTTACAAACAAGAGGAATATCGTCATATGCCATCAGTATTGAAGCTACAAGCACAAGATGTGGATTCCAAAGAGAAGAGAGCTAAGTATACAGTTAGTATAATTGGTTGTGGACAGAATGGAATACTTTATGCAGATGCTTTTGCAGAAGCGGGCTACAAAGTTATATGTAATGATGACAACCCGAGTTTGTTAAAACGCTTGACCAAAGCTAAAAATTGTTGTGTAGTCCCCGAAATTGAGTCACGACTAAAAAAGCACATTAACTCGGGCAACTTGACCATTTCAAGCACACGGAAGAGCACTGTTTCTCAGAGCGACATAATTATTTTAGCTATAAATGTTAAAATGGACCCGAAAAATAAATCTGATATTTCAGAATTGAAGGCTGCATATAAACAGGTTGGAGTAGCTTTAAAACAGGGGTCACTTTTAATTTATGGTGGTATTAGCAGTTTTGGTGCCACGGAAACCATACTAAAAGAAACCCTTGAGAACACTTCAGGATTAAAAGTAGGTATGGACTTTCTTTTAGCATATAATCCACTGCAATTTTCAAAAACATATCCAATAAAATCCTTAAACAATACAGAATTAATTATTGCCGCGGCCGACTCGCAGAGTTTGAATGTAGCAACAGATGTTCTTAAAACGTTAACATCTAAAGTTAAACAAGCAAATCAAATTAAAATTGCAGAACTTGCTGTGCTCTTTAAAATTGCACAACACGACGCCTGTACTGCTCTAGCTAACGAGTTAGCGGTTTTCTGTGAAAACATTGGAATGGACTATTTTAGAGTACAAAAATTAATCAGCGAGGGCGATGATTCAAGTTTTTGTCCTACGATTGATGAGGAAGAAAATAGAAAAGGAACCTATTTGCTTATTGAAAGTGCAGAAAACTTTAATGTTAAACTTCGATTGCCAGCACTTAGTAGACAAATTAATGAAGAGATTGTCAAATGCGCAATTAATCTAACCCAAGAAGCCCTCCGCAGTTGTGATAAAAGTCTACGGAGATCAAGTGTTTCCGTTATTGGAACCACTAATCAGGATACAGCAACAACGAGGTACATAAATGCGGCAATCGCCAAAGGCGCAAAAGTTACGCTGTATGACCCCTTGCTTGCAAAGAATGAAACCTTGGATGGTTCGCCTGTTTTGAAAAGAAGTTTAAATGAAGCTGTGGAAGGCGCAGATTGTCTTGTAATTTTAACAAGTCAGGAACAGCTTGAACAGTTAAGTCTTAAAAAAATTAAGACAATTATGAAAAGTCCTGCTGTGTTTGTAGATTTAATAGGGATAGAGAACCCAAAAAAGGTGCAAACAGAAGGCTTCATATATCGTGGAATAGGAAGAGGAATCGTGGATAAAACTTGAGTAAACTTAGAGTAGCAGTAATCGGGACAGGTTTCTGGGGAAAAAACCACGCTCGAATCTATAAAGAACTGGAAAACACAGAATTGGTTGCAATTTGTGATGTTAACCCTGAATGTTCTAGAGCTATAGCGGAACAGTATGGCGCGAAAGCTTACACTGACAGCTCAATCATGTTAAAAAATCCTGAAATCCAAGCAGTTAGTGTGTGCACATGGTCGATAAAGTTAGCAGAGGAAACGCTAAAATGCTTACATGCAGGCAAACATGTGCTTGTAGAAAAACCCATGGCTACAGATACAAAACAGGCGCAAATATTACTAGATACCGCCGAAGCAAACGGTCTACATCTTACGGTTGGCTTCTTGATGCGGTTTATTCCTGGACTTCAACAGATAAAACAATCTGTGGAGACCGCAAAAATTGGTGAGATGGTATCTGCAACTGCGAAAAGGGTTACTCAGTGGCCTGAGAGAATTGGCGATGTAGGTATTGTGAAAGACACGGCAATTCATGATATTGATGTTATGCGTTTTATTTCAGGTGAGGAGCCAGTAAGTGTTTATGCTAAAATGGGCAGTATGCGACATAGGCAATTTGAGGATTATGCGCAGATCATGTTGACTTATGAGAGCGGTAAAACGGCATTTATTGAATCTAACTGGTTAACACCATACAAAATTCGTTCTTTAAATGTGACTGGTAGTGAAGCTATCATGCGACTAGATTATAACAGTCAAGAATTATGGATTGAAAACGCTGTTGAAACTGTACAACCGAGAAATTCTTTTAAAGAGCCCTTAAAAGCTGAGCTGGAGCATTTTGTTGAGTGCATCATTGAAAAGAAAACGCCTATGATTACAGGTGACGATGGTTATAAAGCGTTAGAGATTGCCGTGGCAGCTATGGAGTCTTCAACTAAAAACACAGTGGTAAAAATAAAATAAACCGTATTATAGCAACATGAAAAGTTTTACTACACGTTCGTTTTTTTATGTCGTTATGCCAAAGCCAATTACTGTTGAGGAAAGAGAGAAAATAATTAAACACATACAAAATAACAAAAATAAATCTGATATTGCACGATGACTCTTTGTAAGTGAAAGCTCCGTGACAAAACTCTGGCAAGATATCACAAAACAGGTTCATATTTACCACACTATAGCAACTTGAATTAATATTGACGCAAGCATTATATTGGTGTTGGTTGTTATTTTGGTATGCGTCCCACATCTGATGAAAAACGTGTAATAATTATAGAGGCAAAAAAACGCGGT
>JAITCR010000013.1 GCA_031282985.1 Nitrososphaerota archaeon
ACCGCGTTTTTTTGCCTCTATAATTATTACACGTTTTTCATCAGATGTGGGACGCATACCAAAATAACAACCAACACCAATATAATGCTTGCGTCAATATTAATTCAAGTTGCTATAATTCAGCATACGCCTTTATTCCATGGGTTACAGGACCTGAATCTGCCCATGTCGCATGGAAACGCCAATACGCACTAAGTGGTCTTATGGGCGGCGACTATGGCGGTGCATCTTATGTGGGCTCTGGACTTGGTACTTGGAGTATGGCACCACAAATCATTTTGATGGGTAGAGCTTACCACACTATTACAAAACCTTCTACAAATGGACCAACTAGCCAAACATACTGGGAATGTTATGATATACGTACTGGTGAAGTGTTCTGGGAAAGACCACTGTACCCTGGCGAAGCAGCACCTAACATTATAGAATGGACCAGTGGACAAGTTGAGGTTAGTGGAGGTGTACTAAAGCCAACTGCGCCAGTGCTTGTATCAATAAGTAATGGCTACTTGAGAAAATATAATCCATTTACTGGAGTTATGTCAGCTAACGTTTCTATTGCTCCTATGACTGGTGCTGGTGGAACTTATTACATGAATGGCTATGTGTTAGGAATTCAGGATCTTGGTGCTGAAGTTGGTTCTGAAAGATATCGATTAATCAACTGGACAGTAGCAGGTAGCTCAGCTAACTTTACTAACCGTGTAATGGGTAATACAACGTATGAAAGAAGTGCTTTACCTACTGGTCAATTAACTGATTGGAACGTGGGTATAGGTTGTACAGTGGCAAGTATCTCACAAGGTGGTGTATTAGTTGGAATGAACATGACTGCTTTTGACTTGTATACTGGCCGACAACTTTGGAACAAATATGTCAATGAACCACAATACGGTGGCACCTCTAACGTGGCAGATCATGGTAAACTAGCGGTAATGAGTGCTAATGGTTACTATTTGGCATTTGATTTAGTAACAGGTAATGAAGTGTGGCGAACTAGAACGTTAGATTCTCCGTGGGATGCGTCTGGTTTTGGAAGTTACTCTGTGACGACAGCTTATGGTCAGTTGTATTGGATGGCTCAATCAGGAATTTATGCAATTGACTGGAATACAGGTGCTATTAATTGGAAGTTTGAAAAAGAAGCACCACCCTTTGAAACACCATATATTGGTAGTGAAGGCCAACCCGTTTACCCAACACTCAATGCCGGAATATGTGCTGATGGAAAGATATACGTATACAGTAATGAACACACGCCCGAGGCTCCATTCTATAGAGGACAACCAACTATCTGTATTGATGCCTTCACAGGCAAAGAAATATGGTCCGTAGGATTTACCGGTGGTAGTGATATGCGACGTACCGAAGTACAACTAGCTATAGCAGATGGATATCTAGCAGTGGCAGAACGCGATGGTTATATGTATGTTTTTGGCAAGGGTAAAAGCGAAACTACAGTTTCAGTTTCACAGGCACCTTTTGCGTTAGGTCAGAAGGCGCTTATAACTGGCACTGTTTTTGACTTGTCTCCTGCTCAAGTTGGTGCTCCATGTGTTTCTAAAGAGTCAGTTGCTGCACAAATGGAACAATACCATATAGGAGCACCCGTTGGTGGTGTTTTCAGTGGTGTTATGATGGCTGATGGTACTTATGGTGATGTTATGATGATCGGCGTTCCGGTGTCAATTGATGTAGTTGATCCAAACGGTAACTGTTACAACATAGGCACGGTTACTTCTGATGGCTACAGCGGTACTTTTAGTTGTGCATGGAAACCAGAAACTCCGGGGGAATACACTATTACAGCAACGTTCATGGGTGATGAATCATATGGCAGTTCATTTGCAACTACATACTTAACTGTCCCTGAAGGCTCAACCACAGCAAACGGTAATGGCACAGACAATACAGTAATATACGCTATCGTCATCGCAACAGTAGCTATGATCGTTACTATGATTGTTTGCTTTTTACTTTTCAGAAAGAAGTAAACAAACAACCAAAAACCTAAACAACAACCCTTTTTCTTTTTTCAACAGTTTTGTTTTTTCGTATTTATTCAACATGTTTGTTGTGGTAGCGTTTTAGTGTAAGAGAAAAATTTGTTGGACGTTATATGCAGTCTATTGTTTTTTTAGGAACTAAAACGGTAACTTTTAAAAATAGAAAGGTGTCTTAATCGTGTAAAAGTGATACATGTGTCTGAACGTTTACATCCTTATGTAATATTTCTTCCTGCTGAAAAGAAGGACAAAATTCTTTCAGCTATTTTCGGTTCAAAAGGCGGTGTAGACATTCTGCGTTACAGTTTAAAGCAAGGCATAAGCAAAAGTCTATACCAAAAAGATCTCGTAGCAAAATTAAACTATTCAAATAAAACTGTAATAGAAAACCTAAAAACCCTAACAACTCTGTGTGTTCTTAATGAGCGTATGGAAAAAAACGAAAAAGATGGCAGAATCACTTGGATAAAAACATATCAACTAACAACAATCGGCCGCTGGTTTGCTCTACTGCTAGCTGAAGAAGAACTAACCGAAGGAGAAAAAACCGAAATCCTGCAAAGCCTTTTCCGCACTTACCTAAAACAAACAAAACGACTAGCCGAAGAACTATGTATCGACAAAAAGAAACTTGAAGAAACCTTCCGAGAAGAAATGAAAAACACCCAATAACCCCTTAAGTCATTAAATTATCCTGCTCATTTATTCATAAGGCAGCCTCCGGAAACCTCTTAACTATCAAGGGTATAATGTGTAGTAAAGGTAAAGTAGGGAAGTTTGTATGGGTAACTGCTGCATTTATTTTGTTTTTATCGGTTTGAAGCGTAAAACGTGAGTTTCCGGAGGTTGCCATAAATAGCATCAATATTACTCTGACTAAATTATAAATAAGTGTTGGTTGTGTCTTACTGTTGAGGTATAGCCATGAATAAGAAGTACACAGTCAAGTTAACTAAAGATGAACGTACAACTATTTTTACGACACTAAATGAAGAAAAAATTTCTAAAACCGTTAAAAACCGTTGTCACATACTACTACTTGCAGATACACAAACAGGAAAAAATCTAACCCAAAACGAAATTGCCACCAAACACCAAATCTCAAACGTATGCATCCACAAAACAATCAAAAACTACCACCAACACGGACTACAATACGCTTTACGCCGCAGAACACACAAAACCCCACCAAGAAAACCCATAGTAAACGGCGAAGACGAAGCAAGAATAATCACCCTAGCCTGCAGCAAACCACCCACAGGATATGCACGATGGACTCTACGATTACTCACAAAAAACATAGTTGAACAACAAATCATGCCCTCCATCGGACGTGAGACAGTGCGAAAAACTTTAAAAAAACACGATATAAACCTCACCTAAAAAAACAATGGTGCATACCACCAAATACGCTGGCGAATTTGTAGCTCGTATGGAAGATATTCTTGAAACCTGCGCACTGTCATATGATTCTAAAATTACTTTGGTTTGTATGGATGAAAAACCTGCTATTTCATAGTAAATACGCAAGAGTCCATTTTCATATCTGATGGTCATCTTTTGCTTGAGGATTGCTTGTATAGGTGTGAGGGGTCGGCAGTATCTTTATGTTTGTTGAGTCTCTTGGAGGTTGGAGGCATACTGAGGCGTTGAGGTGTCGTGCCAAGCTTGATTGGGTATATCAAATTGAGCGGTTACTTTTGGAATTTTATTCAGAAGCGGAGAAGGTGCGTTTGGTTGTGGATAATTTGAATGCTCACAATGTTGGTTCTTTGTGTGAGGTTTTTTGTGCTGAGAAGGTACGTAGTTTGGCTAAACGGTTAGAAATCCCTTACACTCCTAAGTATGGTAGTTGGTTTAATGTTGCTGAGTGTGAGTTGAGTGCTTTGAGCAGGCAGTGTTTGGATAAAAGGATTCCAAATATTGAAGTCCTCAATACACAATTGACAGCTTGGGAAAAAGATCGAAATAATGAAGTTAAACAGGTAAATTGGCACTTTACCACAAAACAAGCAAGAGGAAAACTAAAACATTTATACCCTAACTTATAATGTGGTCAGAGTATAGATGTATTTATAAAGTTTATAACCATAAAAAGGGCATAAGCGGAGTAACAGACGGAGGGAAACATGTGCCGCAAGTTAAAGCAACTATAAGTATAGAAAATGTTGTAGCTTCTGCAACGTTAACCCAGAAAGTTGACCTTAACTCTGTTGTAAAAGGTTGTCCCAACGTAGAATACAACCCTTCAAAGTTTCCAGGACTAGTTTTCCGTTTGAAACGCCCTAAAACTACAACATTAATTTTCAGTTCTGGAAAAATGGTCTGCACAGGTGCTAAATCAACAAAAGAAGCCCGACGTGCCGTAATAAACGTAATTAAAGAACTGAAGAAAAGCGGAATAATTATTATAAGTAAACCAGACCTCAAAATTCAAAATATTGTTGCCTCTGGGATCTTAGGTGGTATGGCGGATCTTGAAAAAGCTGCTGATATGCTGAAAAAGAATGCTATGTATGAACCTGAACAGTTTCCAGGTTTAATTTATCGTATGGAAAATCCCAAAGTGGTCATTTTACTGTTTGCAAGTGGAAAATTGGTCTGTACAGGTGCTAAGAACGAAGAAGATGTCTATGTTGCCGTAGAAAAACTACATGAGTTACTTGAGCAAACAAATTTTATTGATTATGAGTAAAAACTTTAACGACCCATTTGTAGTTTTGAAGGGCAATTGTGATGTTTGTTTTTCAAGTTTTTATGTTTTATTGTTTCACTTTTGAGATTTGGTAAATTTTGTTTATTTCAGGAATTAAGCATGCCGTTCTGTGTAACTCTTTTTTTATAAGTTGCTGGAAAGCTTTCTGGTTAGCAGGAAAATTAGTGTGATATGGCACAACTAAGGGGGGTTTTGTTAAACGGGCAATTTCAAAGCCGTTCTCAGGGGAGGCATTTTTAGCTATACCTACACTGCAGAAAACTAGATCAAACTTTTCATCAAGACCCATTTTAGCTAACTCTGGAAAGGGTAAACTATCGGCGGTGTGATAGATTTTTACGCCGTCTTCACTTGTTATTATGTACGTGTTGGGATATCTTGCTTCATGATTGCATTTAGCTGCTTTAATTGAGACTTCGCCAACTTTGATGATATCTCCAATGCGTATTACTTGGAGTTTATCAATTGGAATGTGTGGTTTTAATTGAAAAGCAGATGCAGGATCCGCAATAATTGTGCAGCATGTGTTTTTTTGAACTTCTTTAACAAGACGTGAGTCAAGATGATCATAATGTTCATGAGTAAGTAGAATTATGTCAACATTCTTCAGATGCTTCGGTTTAACGTCAACAGGGTCAATAGCAAAAGTTTTAGTTGGTGTTTTTAACAGTATGCCCGAGTACTGATTAAGCCACTCAAAAAAAACAGTGTTTTTTTCTGGAATTTTCTGTGTTGACATAACTCTTATTTATTCCTCAAAACTATAATAAATACAAGGGTTTCTAAAAGCAATTACTATTTACTAGCTCTCAAACTTTGATAAAAACAAGGAGTTGACATTATAGTTTTTCAGCAATCTCTTACTCATGTATTCTGAATTATCACGTAAAGTTTGGTGTTATAACTAACTTTAGATAATCACATACTCGTGTAGTTTGTGCCAAAAATCAACAACAGCAAATAATTCCGAAATAAACAACTATAAACCTCATATAAACTTCAAGTGCGTAGAACAGCTAACGGTATAGCAAAAATTTTTGATGCTGATATGACAGGTTAACTTTTAGTTAACTGTATGTGTGTTGTGTAGTTGCAGTGTTTGAACCAAGAGGCAATGAGTTCAGGCGTTACACAATCAAGGGCTTGAACTACTGTATCCATCAAAACATCCTCTGTTCGAGTCTCAAGCTTGCGCAAAATATTTTTCATATACACCCACATAAGCTCAACAGGATTAAAATCCAACGAATACACATACAAAAACAAAACCTTAACCCAAGCTCACCCAAAACCCCCTACCAACATTGAAGTATGCACCGAAAAATTATCCAACACCACCAATACATCCCCGATTCAAACGCAGGAACAAGACAAACCCGCAAATACTCCACAAACAACTCTCTATTTAAAGTCCCTCCAAAAACAAAAGCGACTTTTTCCCCACTTAAACAAACAGTAGACACCATAGACTGACGCTTAAACCGCACATCCTTAATACCCTCATGTACTCTTTGGTTTGATTTAGCCCACCCATAGAGACGAGCATAGGCAAAGTTTATGAAGCTCTCATCAAGAAAAACCGAGTTTGCTACTTGTAAGTTAGGTTGGTTTTCGTGCCAGAGTTCTCGCTCTTTTATGACGGAGGGTTTTTCTTGTTCTTTTGGATGGGATGTCTTTTTTTTAAACGTGTAACCAAGCTTTACAAGTCGTTTGCTGAGAGCTACTGTGCTTATGTGTAGGTTGAATTCTGTGATCAGCTCTTTTAGGGTTATGTCGGGTGTTGTTTCGATTTTTTGGTTGTTTGATCCGTGGTTTGTTCGCTTGTGAGGGTTTTTCGTCCTTGTGTGCGGGGTTGGGGTTGAATTGAGCCGGTGTTTTTGTGTAGTTTCCATATTTTTGTGACAGTGCTTTGGCTTATTATTAGCCAGTTTGTGATGTCTTTTTCATTTACGTAGTTTTGTTTATGGTGGATTATTTTTTTTCTCTAATTTCCTTTGATGTGGGGTTGGGCAATACAAACACCACAACTGCAATGCACATCGCTAATTATATGGTTAACTAAAAGTTACACTACTATAGTAGTATTATGTCAATTTATTTGTTTTCCTGTAAACACAACTATTTATAGCTAAACACAGCACACAATAATACGCGGTGAAAAGTCTATGCAAAGATCGTACTCTCGATTACTTGGTGTTATAGGTAAACCGAACACGGGAAAATCAACATTTTTCAGTGCTGCAACACTTGCGACAGCTGATATAGCAAATTATCCTTTCACAACTATAAAGCCTAACAGAGGTGTCGGCTATGTTAGAACGCCATGTGTTCATGAAGAATTCAAAGTGAAGGATAATCCACGAAATTCGTTATGCACAGACGGCACACGACTTGTCCCTATTGAACTTATTGACATAGCTGGAATAGTTCCTAGTGCATGGGAAGGCCGAGGTTTAGGTAACCAGTTTTTAGATGAAATTTGCCGAGCAGATGCCTTAATTCATGTTGTTGATGCATCTGGTGGAACTGACTGTGAAGGTAAAACATGTAAACTCGGCGAACATGACCCTTTAGAAGATGTGCGGTTTCTTGAACGTGAAATCACCATGTGGATGATTAACATCCTAAAGAAAGATTGGCCAAAAATCTCAAGAACCGCCGAGGCCGACAAAAAAGGCATAGCAACACCCTTAGAAGAACGTCTAATAGGTTTAGGTATAAAAAAAGCCAGCGTTAATGAAGCTATTAGGCGTTGTGGTTTAAATGTTGACAAACCAACACTTTGGAGTGATGATGACTTTTACCGTTTTGTTGATATTCTTCGTCAAATTTCCAAACCAATGCTTATAGTTGCCAACAAAATAGATTTACCAACATCTCAGGCAAATTTTGAACGCTTAAAAATGCTTGATTACCCCGTAATTTCCGTCTCCGCAGAGGCTGAACTTGCTTTAAGGCGTGCTGCCGAAAAACAGTTAATTGACTATAAGCCTGGTGATAACAACTTTAAAATTTTAACGCCTGAAAAAATGTCTGCTGGGCAAATCGCAGCTTTAGACTCTATTGGTGAAAAAATTTTGAAAATAAACAATTCCACAGGTGTACAAGAAGCAATTAACACTGCATATTTCAAAATGCTTGACATGATAACCATTTACCCTGTTGAAGATCCTGAACATTTAACAAATCACAACGGTCAAGTACTACCTGACACTTATTTGGTTCCTAACGGAATAACCGCACACCAATTTGCCTATGTTATACACACAGAGCTTGGTGAAAACTTTATCTACGCAGTTGACGCACGAAACAAAAGACGAATAGGCGAAGATGCCGTACTAAAAGACCGCGATGTCATCTCAATTGTTAGCGCTAAAAAACGCGCTTAATCCTTTCTCTTATAGCAAGTTATATAGACATTAGACCTCTTCGGAAATTATAAATATTGTGTTGGGCTTGTTTTATGTAGTTGTGGTTTAAATTATGGTTGATAGCGTTAGTCGGTATGAGAAAGCATCTAAATTACGTTCAGAGG
>JAITCR010000055.1 GCA_031282985.1 Nitrososphaerota archaeon
GGTTTATGCGGGCTTCAAGTTAAGTTATTTTTGTCTGAAAATGGTATACATAGTCAGAATTAGTTCGATTATTTCTTCTTTGCTGAGTTTTTCTAAATCCGACTTTTGCATAACGTACGCTCACTCTGTCACAGCACTCAAACTATGTAAACAATGTGCACATCAAAAACTCAAAAAACCGCTACACGACTGAACAGTTACAAAAGAGTTTGTATTTTAGCCCAGACAGTGTCTGATTTTTGCTGCTTCAATTAGAGCTTTGCGTGCTTCTGTTTCTTCGCCTTCAAGGTAGTTGATTAAGAAGTTGTTGGTAAAGTTTTCATGTTTGCGGTGTTCAAGTGTTCGGGGACCTATTTTGGTGTCAAGTGTTTCTTCTACTGTTTTGAGGTCTGCAAGGATACGAGTTAAGGCAAGTCGTAGGGTGTCAACGTTCATACCTGCGCGTTTAGCTACGCGAGAGTGCATTTCCATTAGCATGTTAACGTTTTCCCAACTAACATAACCACCGACACTACAATAATCATGTTTTAAGTTAACGTAGATTTTGCTTAATGCATTATATTCTGGTTCAGTTAGGTCTTCGAGAGCTTTTGCACCAATAAATTCTGGTGGAACGCCTATGCTATATAGTGCAGCTGCAAAGGGTATAGCTCTTGGCAGGCTTACTCCAGCGACATTTCGGCTATAACCGAATAAGCCTATGTGGAGTTTTCTTGCTCGTCGTTGTGGAACGTATGGTGAGAGACAGTTTACAAGTGGCGCGAGTACTTCGGCGACGCATTCGTATTGTTTTTTGCATTTGTCAAGTACGTTTGTGAGTAGTTTTTCTTCTTCTGTTGAAATTGGGTCTGGTTCTCCGTTGGGTAGTTGTTTGTTTAGGGTTTTTACGAGTTCTTGTACCTGTTCGAGGGGATAATCGTAGCGGGCTGCGGATTGTACAGTGACTGTGGAGAGGCCTTTGTATTCTTGTAGAAAGTGTTCCACATTGTTGGGTGAGAGGTGTCCGCGGAATGGTTTAGAACCGACGCCTAGGATGGGGTGTATGTTGATGTTTTCTTCTTTTTCGAGCTTTTTGAGTTTGTATAATCCGATTTTTGAGAGAACTGCAGCACAAATTAAGCCATAGTTTAATGCGGGGTCGGAACGGGCTATGAAGACACGCATGTGTTTGGGTTTAACGGTTTTGATGTATGGTTGTACGATGTTGTCCACATTGTAGATACTTTTTAAGTCTTCAACTAGGGGGATGACGTTTATGGCTTTGGGGTTTGTTTGGCCTACCCAGTCTTTGGCTTTGGTGTTATCATCGTCTAGTATGACTTCTTCGTCGTATACTATGGCGTTTTTGTAGTAGTTATATAGCCATACGGGTTCTTTTCCGTCTGTTGTGAATGGTAGAATAACTTCGAATATTGGTGTTATGTCTTTTTTGTAGAAGCTTGTTGCAGCATCGTATGCCATGGGTATGTTTTGGAGGGTTTCGGTTACGACTTTTTTTTCTATAGCCTCAATTCTTGGGTTAGGAATGCGGTAAGTTAGAAATTCATCTCTTCCTACGATGTGATTTTCAAAGAATTTCCAGTGTTTATCCATTAATTTGCGGAGGACTCGTGTGTCAACGTCTTTACCTTCGCTATCCCACATGACTTCTTGGCAACCTAAGGTTTCATAAGCGTAATATGCCTCAAACACTTCAGCGTTACCATCAATTACTTGTGCTTTACACCATTCAGGTACATTTACGTTATCAGGATGCTGTGTTGACATAGTCTTGGGAATGTTTACCTCGTTTTTCATATTCTCACTCTTTAGGTATTTAACACTGAAACAACAAAAAGGGAATACATAACAACTATTTCAAGCTTACAACCACTGTTAACGTTTTCTATCACACACTTAGATAGATAAACTTGACCATCATGTCATTTTAAATTAAACAATTCATAAACATGATGTTAACATAACAGTTTTAAGTCTTTAATAGTCACTCCTACAACGACATGAAGACTACACATATAACACGCGCAATACAACAAGCCAACGAGGAAGCCAGTAAAGCCTTCAACCAAACTGACTATCAAGGTGCCGTTGAATGCTACAATAAAGCATTACAGCTGTGCAGCTCACTTCCAGAGGATATGAAAATTAATAGAGTAAAATTTGAAGCCATTGTTCATTCAGGTTTATCTGCTGTATTTGGACGCCAAGGTAAGCATATGGAAAGTTTTGCGGCTGCTAACAAAGCGCTGGTTTTTTTTGAGCAAATTGGCGAGTTAGATGATGTGGAAACTGGTAAGTATTTGATGGCGCAGGCAAATCAGGGTACAGCTTTAGCGGCTTTGGGTTGTTTTACAGCAGCTTTAGAAGCGTTACAGAAGGCAAAAGATGTTTTTAAGCACAAATGTTTAGATCCAACTAAAAATGTGCAATGGTTAAAGATGGTAGATAGTAACATTGTAGTGATAAATGGGCAGATCAAAAAACGTCAAGAGTAAGGTGTATATTTTTAACGTTGAACCACAATATATTTTGAAGGGATAGCATGAATGGATACTTGGCGTCTTTTACCGTTTGAGATTTGTAATGCAGCTTGGAACATGTCTGTTGATGAAGCAATTCTGCATGCTCGTATTGCCGGAAAAGTGTCGAACACGCTTAGGTTTTATCGTTGGAATCCGTCTGCTGTGAGCCTTGGCAGAAATGAAAACATCGGAAATAGGGTTTATCTTCAAACGGCTAAGCGACTTGGAGTGGATATTGTACGACGTTGTAGCGGTGGGGGAACTGTTTATCATGACTATGAAGGTGAAGTTACATACAGCGTGGTTGCTAAAACGTCTGATTTAAGTAGCATAAGCAATATAACCAGTGTTTACTTCAAAATATATGAAGCAGTAACAGATGCGTTGCGGCTTTTAGGTGTTCCATCAGACTTTAGTCAGGGAGATGTAAAAAATTGTCCTAACTTGACGGTTGGGGGTAAAAAAATTTCGGGAAGCAGCCAGAAGCTATCCCGTGGTTATGTTCTGCAACATGGTACTCTCCTGCAAAAAGTAGATTTGGACAAAATGTTCCAACTACTAAAGTTAAATAATGTTTCATGCATACAAGCTGCGGATATTGGAAGAGAGAGAATAACTAGCATAATAGATGAGTTAAAACATAACATTAGCTCTGACACTATTGTTAACGCATTGAAGCAGGGGTTTAAAGCAATTTTAAAGATTCAACTTCAAGAAGCACCGTTAACGTTTTTTGAAGAAGAAATTGCTGATAAATTGTATAAAGAAAAATATTCAACAAAAGAGTGGACATTTAGCAACAAAACAAGGTAAACTGCGTTACTCTTTATGCCATCTTACGCCTTGTGCAGTGTCCTCAACTACAATGCCTAAAGCTTTGAGTTGATCACGAATTAAGTCTGATTCTTTCCAGTTTTTATCTTTACGAGCAGCTTCACGTTTCTGCACTAGGGCATCAATGTCACTGGGCAGAGGTTCAGCAGTTTCTACAGGGTTAATTACGCCAAGCACAGAGTTGAGCTGCATTAAAATTTGGCTAACTTTTTTAGCTTCTTCTTTGTCTATCAAATCTGCATCAAGCAGATTATTAATTTCTCGTATAAAATCAAATAGTGCTGCCAAGGCTATGCTAATGTTTAGGTCATCGTTCATAGCATCACCAAAGCATTGTTGCATATGTTGCATTTGCAGGGCAACTTTACCATCGCTGTTTTTACCGTTAACATCACGTAGTCTACGCATGAGGTTTTTTAAGCGGTCAATTGCACCTTTAGCTGCGTTTAAGCCTTCAAAGGTGAAATTAAACTGTTGACGATAATGTGTAGACAACAACAAATAACGAATAGACAGTGGATCATAACCTTTTGCGAGTAAATCGCGTAAGGTGTAAAAGTTTCCAAATCTCTTGCTCATTTTTTTGCCTTCAACTTGCAAGTGTTCATTATGCACCCAATAGTGCACAAAAATTTTGCCAGTTGCAGCCTCGCTTTGCGCAATTTCATTTTCATGATGAGGAAACATGTTATCTACTCCTCCACAGTGAATATCAAAAGTTTCACCTAGATACTTCATGCTCATCGCGCTACACTCAATATGCCAACCTGGTCGTCCTTTGCCAAGTTCAGTTTCCCAGTAAGCATCACCATCTTCAGATGTGTAGGCTTTCCAGAGTGCAAAGTCTTGAGCATCATCTTTTGTATACTCATCTTGGCTTACCCTTGCACCCACTTTTAGTTCACCAATTTTTAAATGAGAAAGTTTTCCATATTCAGGAAACTTGGAAACAGCATAATAAATTGAGCCATCCTCTCCACAGTAAGCCACACCTTTTTCCTGCAAAGTTTTGATGATAGAAACCATTTCAGGTACATGATCAGTTGCACGCGGATAAACATCAGCAGGCTCAATGTTGAGCATAGAAATATCTTCAAAGAAAGCTTTAACATAAAAATCCGTAAACTGCCTAAGTGGAACACCCTTTACTTGACTGCCCTTGATAGTTTTATCATCTACATCAGTAAAATTCATTACATGAATTACCTTAAAGCTGCAATACTGCAACCATCGTTTCAACAAGTCTTCAAACAAAAACGCACGAAAATTGCCAATATGAGCATAATCATAAACAGTTGGACCACATGTGTACATTTTCACTTCACCTTGCTTAATGGAAGTGAAAGCCCTCTTTTGACGTGTTAAAGTATTAAAGATACAGAATGAAGATTTATCAGAGGTCACTTTCTCAGCTCAAGTAAGATTGAGCAGCTTTTTATTATTTAAGCATTAACTTTAGCATTTAAACAAAAACATTCACTTTTTAAATGCAAATATAGCAAGGTTACTTTAAATTGATGCAGTGGCACATCTTCATTAAAGCTGATGAACAAATGAGCCTGTGTCAAACGACAAAAGAGACCGGGTTATAACAGCGAAATAACGAAACGAA
>JAITCR010000076.1 GCA_031282985.1 Nitrososphaerota archaeon
CTACATTCAGAGCATTTGTAGGTTAAAAAACCATATTTTGGGTCTCGACAGTGCAACATCTTTTCTACTTCGTCGATTTTGTACTGTGAGAGGTTTGGGTTCATAATTTTGAACTGCTCCCAGTTTTGTGTGAGCGACAGAATGTTTTTGATGGTGCTTTTGAAGGTCGCTGCCCTTCAAAAAGAAGGGCAGCTCAATTACATAAATGCGTTAACAATTCAAAAAGAAGGCAGCTCAATTACATAAATGCGTTAACAATTCAAAAAGAAGGCAGCTCAATTACATAAATGCGTTAACAATCAATTATATAAATGCGTTAACAATTACATAAATGCGTTAACAATCAATTATATAAATGCGTTAACAATGAAAAATCATCTGAAAAACAGAAGCCACACAAGGCAATCATGTCAGAGAGGTAAACTGCCTATTTAATCAAGTTTAATGTTAGAGAAACATAGTTATAAGTAACAACCTTATTACAGTGTTTTGTTTATTACACCATAAAAGGCGAAAAGCTATGGAAAGATATGAATTTCAGTCACAGTTTCAATCTTTACGGGAAATTCCGCAGATGCATGTAATGCCTCAAGGAGAGCAGAATCAACATCAGGCTCAGGGCAATCAAGCTCAGCATGGTATGGCATGGATGCCAGGTGCAACGACAGTTGGTGTTGTTTGTGCTGACGGTATAGTTTTAGCTTCAGAGAAACGTGTAACATACGGCGGATTTATTATGAGTCGAGGAGGCAAGAAAGTTTTCAAGGTAACAGACCAGATTGGTGTTGCATGTGCTGGGCTTGTTGGGGACATGCAGGTTCTTGCCAGAGAAATGGAAGCTCAAGCTAAACTTTTCAGCATGGATGTTGGCAGAAAAATCAGTGTAAGAGCTGCATCTAAGCTTATGGCAAATATTCTCTTTAATCGTAGATACGCACCATTGTTTACTCAGACCATTACTGGTGGTTTAGATGAGGACGGCGCAACTTTGTTTGTTTTGGATGTTTTAGGCTCGCTTATTCCAGACAAATATGCAGCTGTTGGTTCAGGAACAGAAACCGCCATAAGCATTATTGAAGAAGCATATAAAGAATCTATAACAATTGCTGAAGCAAAAGAACTCATAAAGAGGGCAATTAAAGCTGCAATAAACAGAGACGCAATGAGCGGCGATGGAATTGACTTCCTCATTATAACTAAGGAAGGCACAGTTGAAGAGTCAATCAAATTCTAAAACTGGCTCTTTTAACCACTTAACTTTATTTCTTATTCGATATTTACTTGTTAACTGATTAACTGGATGTTTGAGTGTGTCGTTTGAATTAACTAAGGAAGAAGGAGAAAAGTTAATTAAACTCGCAAGATGCACCGTTGAAACTTTTCTTAAAACTAAACAGACACTAAAACCGTCTAAAGGCAGCCTGCAGAAGCTTTACGAGAAATGTGGCGTCTTTGTAACCATAAACATGCTCAATAAGGGTGAAAAAGCATTACGTGGTTGTATAGGCTACCCTTATCCAACGAATTCGCTTGTAGAATCAGTTATTAACTCTGCTATAAATGCTGCAACAGAAGACCCTCGTTTTCCACCGATGAATTTTAACGAGTTAGATAAATGTGTTTTTGAAGTTAGTGTCTTAACGCCTCCAGAATTAATACAAGTTGTCAATCCAAAAGAGTATAGACAACAAATTAGAGTTGGACAAGATGGTTTAATTGTAGAAAAGGGATACAATAAAGGGTTGCTTTTGCCTCAAGTACCTGTTGAGTTGCAATGGCATGAGGAAGAATTTCTTTGTCAATGTTGTATGAAAGCAGGATTGCCACCAGATAGTTGGTTAACAAAGAGTGTAAAGATTTACAAGTTTACAGCCATAATTTTTGAGGAACAAACACCAAATGGAGAAATTAAACGTTTAACCTTAGTAAATAAATAATTTGGCAGTGTCCTAATATACGATAGAGTTATGTAGCTCGGTTGCTTTATGCATTACCAGTGAAAAACTTGCTGAAAGGAAAACCAAAACGATGTGGTATGCCAAAACTCCAAATGCGCCCACTACTTAAAAAAACAGGACAAATACATAGTCAAACAAGGTAAATACCACACAACCGGACATCAAAGATACCAATGCAAACACTGCAAAACCTACTTCATGGAAACCAAAGGCACACCCCTATACCGCAAACACCTAACAGAACAACAAATAACAAACATCTGCAAACACCTATCTGAGAAAAATGGCATAAGAAGCATAGAGCGCCTAACAGGACACCACAGAGACACCATAGGCAACCTACTAGAAGACATGGCCGAACACGCCACAGAAGTAAGTGAATACCTTATGCAAAATCTTGGGCTTTCACAGTTTGAATGTGATGAACTTTGGACGTTTATTAAAAAAAGAGAAAACACTACCGCAAAAAAGCACGTTTGAGCCTGAAAACAGTGACGCCTACCTCTGCACCGCCGTAAAACGAAGGTCTTACCTGTTTGCGGCGTTCTCTGTGGGTAAATAGACACAACAAACATGTCTTGGCATGATACGTAAACTTGCTAAAGCTCTTAAAGTGCCCTTCATTGCAGGGTCCTTTGGAGGTGTTTACCGATGGTAATGATGATTACACGTATACTTTACCTCAATGTTTTGTGCTCGGGTTGATTGATTATGGACAATTGATAAGATAAAGGAGAAAGGCCAAGTGGTTGATAAAGAGAAGCTGGTTGTTTACGGGAGACTTCTTTGGAGGATATTAAGACAACGGAGGTGGAGGATTTTAATAGTATTTTGCGTGAACATTTTGGGCGTTTGGTTAGGGAGAGCAAGAACTTGTCATCAATAAATTCTAAAGCTACTGTGTAGTTTGTTGTTGTGCTGGAGTTTTAATTGTTGAGGTATGATGATGGTGATTTAACCGATAGAGAATGGAAGTAATTACACCTA
>JAITCR010000098.1 GCA_031282985.1 Nitrososphaerota archaeon
TTTGGGTTTTGGCATACCACATTGTTTTGGTTTTTTGGTCTTCCTTTTGGCACGTTTTTCACTGATAATGTATAAAGCAACCGAACTACATAACTCTATCGTATATTAGGACACTGCCAGAAAACGATTACATAGGTAAATATAGCAAAGGAATGCAGCAACGTATAGGTATTGCGCAGGCTCTTTTAAATTATCCTGAGCTTGTAATCTTAGATGAGCCAAGTATTGGTCTTGACCCCGTTGGTATGGTAGAGGTGCGTGAGCTTGTTAAAGAGATTTCTAAGGAAGGCAGGACTGTTTTTCTTTCTTCTCACTTGCTTTTTGAGGTAGAGCAAATTTGTGATCATGTAACAATCCTTAACAAAGGTTCTGTTTTAGCATCTGATACTGTGCAAGTGGTTTCAAGTATGTTTGCCGGTCCAGCCATTATACATATTGAAGTAGCTAACTTTGCCAATGACATAGTTTCTGCTGTTGAAAAGTTACCTTTTGTTACAAAAGTTTACCATGAAGGTAACAGTTTAACTGTTCATGTTACCTCACAGGATAGTGATATACCGATAAAAGTGTCAAAGGAAGTCACTAGTGTTGGTGGTGTTATTGTGGGGATGAACCAGAAAGCATCAACACTTGAAGACGTGTTTATTCAACTAGTTGGAGGCATTAGAACACAATGAAAGAGTATGAGCAAGCACAGTTGTCGAGAGGTTCAGTTTCTTGGTTTAGGCGTTTTATGGCTGTTGTCCGTTATGAGATGCTTTGGAATATACGTAAGAAAAAATTCATAGGTGTTATAATAATTGCGTTTCTCCTTGCAGCTTTAGGTTTAGTAGTGCCGCTGGTTTTAGATGAGTCAATTCCTCAAAATGCTCATTTTGCAATTACATATGGCGCTGATGGCCTTAGTTTGTTTCTTTTTGCACTTGCTATAGCAATGAATAGCATGTCTAGCGAGTTTGAAGGCGGTACAATAGTGCCATTATTAACTAAGCCTGTTTCACGTACGACAGTCTTTTTAGGTAAAGTGTTTGCAGCTTTCATTATACTACTGGTTTCATTTACAGTGATTTTTACTTTTACAACCATTGGCTCCATTTTTGTTTATGGACCGCAAAGCGATCTTGGGCTTCTTCCTGCTGTTTTACTTGGAAATATCATTAGTGCTTTTATTTGGATCTCAATACTTATCGCTATGGGCACAATTACAAAAAACACAATTTTAACAGTAATTATCTCATTGGGCCTGTTTATCACCCTTTTTATGGCATTACCTACAATTTCTGTTTTGGCAGGTCCTTCACCAGCGCTGAATTATTTACCTGGATCCGGATCTAGTGGGACTCTGACAACTGTGGATAATGCTACATTTCCAATTAGTGCTGGTACAGACAGTTTAGGTGTAAATTTTGTCTACGCGTTACTATATTCTGGTCAAAATGTCAATTTCTCTAAAATAGACATTTGGTCAGTGCAGACTGGAGACCGAATACTGCCAACCACAGAATTACTTTACACTGAATCCATAGAATTTGTTGCTTTACGTGGCAGTGTTTCTGTTAATAGGCTGGTTAGCGTTTAAAAAAACTCAAATCAACGAATAACCCTTTTTGAAAATGTTCACCTTTAGATATATTGTGTGAGTTTTTTCAAAGTCGACAGGTAAAAAGCCAGTGCAATCTTTCAATACTTCTTCCTTTAGATTATCAATCACTATTATTACCTTTTACCACCATCAGCTCTTTTATCACCATCAGTTTGTCCTACTACTCACTGTATTTCTAAAGGTGTATTATCCCGAAATTATTTCAGGATAACATAAGCTAAAGGCTTTATTGATAACCTTATATAATGTGAGAGCATCAAAAAAGTAGCGGATGAAACAAAATGAAAGTATCACCTTATTTAATTTTTAACGGAAATTGTGTGGAGGCAATTAAACTTTACGAAAAAGCATTTGACACAAAAGCTAATTATTGTCAATACAAAGACGCGCCACCATCTGAGAATTGTCCAATGCAACCTGGCACGGAAGAATTTGTTATGCACGCAGTGCTCCCTGTTGGAAATAGCACAATCTATCTTTGTGACACAACACCAGACAATAAAGCAACGTTTGGTAATGGTTCTTTTGCCTGTATAGAGCTTGATAATGCAGAAAATGTTAAGGCAGCATTTGATATTCTGAAAGCGGGTGGAAAAGTGTTTTGTGAGGCACAAGAAACATTTTGGAATAAATGCTACGCAGAGCTTGAAGATAAGTTTGGACTTAAATGGACTATTATGATTGAGGAAATAGAGAAACAATATTGTCAAAGCTGTGGCATGCCACTTGAAACTGATGAAGTGATTAGCCAAAATAAGGACTACTGCGTTTATTGCTATAAAGATGGTGCTTTTACCCAAGACGTAACTATGGATGAGATGATAGACATAAGCCTTAAGCATATGAAAGAAATGTTTAAGGATGATCCGAATTTTAACGAAAAAGCAGCTCTTGACAATATGAAAGTCTTTTTCCCAAAATTAAAAAGATGGATCTGTACCTGCAGTGATGAATGTGCCAGTGGCTATAACCCAAAATGCACGTGCACTTACAGTGGATGTCAATGCAGAGAAACGCCAACGACTAAGACAGAATAAGAAAAAAGCGTCTGTGACAAAAGAAGCAACTTAATGGTTGTATTACTAAAGGCATAACAAAGTCCCTTTAGTTTTACTACCACACAATTTTTTATAACGCTAAACTTGCGTATTACACACTACCTTATTATCTTGACAGTTTTATTGGTGTAGCTGTATAGTTTTTGTGTTTTTATACATCTAATTGACCATTTGGTAGCGCATTTGTTCAGTTTGAGAATACAAAAATAATAAAGACTAAAGTCTAATAATAAATCTTACTTAACACGCAAAAAAGAGAGTGCGGTTAATAATTCATACAACTGCAAAAAATGATAGCTGACATAGTCGCTGAGCAAGAAAAAAATCGTTGGACGATTGGCAGAATTGCGAAATCAAGGCAAAGGTAAGACAGTGCAGTTTCGACAACTTTTTGCGAAAAAACTGTCAAATATTGAGAGTATTGCAAAAAGGATTATAAAATGGTTTAGCCTTTTGTATTTGCGATGGCCATGAAATGCCCAAAGTGTGGAAACCAACATTGTGTAAAAGCAGGCTTTAACCACAACAAACAACGCTACAAACGCAAAAACTGCAAATACCAATTCACACAAACA
>JAITCR010000183.1 GCA_031282985.1 Nitrososphaerota archaeon
ATTTTGCACATCAATCCCATGTTAAAGGTAGTGTTGTGTTGCCGAGCAAGCGTAATACGCAGCGTATTGAGCGTAAGCATTTGTCTTTACGTACCTGGTGCAGCCGGCTGGTTCGAAAAATGGATTCGCTTTTCAAAATTAGAAGTCATACATCACACTGTTATTGGTTTGATCATTAACTTTTGGTTCTTCAAAAGACAACTACCCTTTAACCTGCTTTAGGACACCACCGAGATGTCACACGATTTAGTAATGACAAACAGAGGCGTCTTGGTATGGTTTTACTCCTTTTGCGTCTCAATCTGCAGAGGTAACTCGGATCGGCGGGATCACTAAGCGTGGTTCACGTTGACTTCGCAGGGCTATAGTTGAGGTGACTCATGTAGCTGTCCGTATGGATTGCAGGTTTAAAGACATGTTTGGGCGTATTGCCGCTAGAAAATGTAAGAATATGACGTATGCTGCTGTGACCAGTAAGATGTTGACTGTTATTTGGCATTTGCTTTGTAATGACGAGGTGTTTGTGGAAGAGGTTTTTCTAAGAAGTCTGTTTTGACTTGGTCTAAGCAGTGTAGTAGTGGTGGTGGCTTTTCGTTGGATGATGTTTTTGGTGCTTTTGGCGTGCTGTGCGGTTGGTTTCTGATCATGGTTAATTTGTAGTTGCTACTGTTGTGGTTTGGTTTGCATTTCGCGGGTTTGTTAGATGGCGATGTTGTTATGGGTTTTGTTTTTGTTTGTTGTGTAGTTGTTTTGGGTTTTGGTAGTGTTTTTTGTGACAGACTATGTTTTTGTGGTGGTTTTTGAGAGTGTTTTTGTGGAAAACTTGGCTTTTTATCGTTAATATTGATCAGGACAAACCGTCATTTCCATAGAAAACCTCACACAATACTTATAATTTTCAGAGTGGTTTATTAATGTTGGAGATTATCTCAGTATGAAAAACAAAAGGGTCTTTGCGGTACTTATTGCTGTCTTGGTTGCCGCATCTCTCCTTATACCGCTTATCGGATACACTTCATCAACTTCAGGTGATTTGATGAAAGGAATAAAGCCCAACGAGTTAAACCTCAATATCAATGTCAAGGACAATAACATAGGAGCAGTTGATTTCTCTATTTGGCTGTTTCAGAAGGGCATGTCAGATAAAGAGAACACTATAATGTCGCCTCTATCTGTGTTATGTGCATTAGCTATGGTTGCTAATGGAGCCGATGGTGAGACCCTTTCTCAAATTGAAAGCGTTTTTGGTATTTCTATTGTTGAACTCAATGAGTATCTGCATGTTTATCTTAAAAGTCTCTCCTCTGATGATAAAGCATCATTAGATATTGCAAATTCTATTTGGATAAAAGACGACGTCTCCATTTCAGTTGTGAAAGACTTCTTACAAACAAACGCTGACTATTATGAGGCTTCAATTTACAAAGCTCTTTTTGATGATAGCACTCTTAAGGACATAAATAGTTGGGTGAGCGACAAAACCCATGGTATGATAAAAAATGTCCTTAACGAAATCTCACCCAATGCTGTTATGTATCTTATCAATGCTATAGTATTTGATGCCGACTGGGAAAAAATCTATAGCGAGTCTAATGTTCAACTTGGCAATTTCACTTCAGCTTTAGGGCAAAAACACGATGTACAAATGATGCATAGTACCGAAAGCGTTTTTCTCAATGACAAAGATGCAACAGGTTTTATGAAGTACTATGCCGGAAGAAAGTATGCCTTTGTAGCTATGTTGCCAAACGAGGGAATCTCTGTTAACGATTATGTTTCAACGTTGACAGGTCAAAAACTTGTCAACCTGCTTAATAACAAACAGCAAATTACAGTTAATGCTGCCATGCCCAAGTTTGAAAACAAATATTCCATAGATCTAAACAATATTCTGTCGGACATGGGGATGAGTGCGGCTTTTGACAAAGATACTGCTAACTTTTCAAGACTTGGCAGTTCTCCTTACGGAGATAATATCTACATAAGTAAAGTGACACACAAAGCCATTATATCTGTTGACGAGAAAGGCACAAAAGCTGGAACCATTACCGCTATTGAAGTGAGTTTAACAGCAGCGCCTCTGGAGCCGCCAAAAACTGTTTACCTTGATCGTCCGTTCGTTTACATGATTATAGACTGTGAAACAAATATACCAGTTTTTATGGGCACAGTGCTTGATTTATGAGTTGCAAAATACTATTTGATTCCCGCATCTTATGCCCATTTTTAGTGTTGTAAGTTATTTCTGTACCTTTATTTGCATCTATTGAAAATGAGTACGTTTTATAAAGTAGCGTTTAATCCGTTTCTGGTTGGGTGAGTTGGAAAGTCTTGATAGCTCGAGGGAGTATGGTGTGTGTTGGTGAATTGGGCAATCTTGTTATGTATGCGTTATAGCAAAGTGAATTTACATTGGCGTGTTTTTCACATAGAAACAAGTGCAATCCTTAAAAACTATGGAAAATAAGCATTATTTTAAACGACAAACCAAAACACACAGGTCAATAGACTTCTTGCGAAACTAGCTATTTTTGAAAAAATTAAACACCTAAATCAGGTTAAACTTTAAGTCCAAACATTCTTTTGACGGGATAACAATTCAAACCTTTACGCAATTCTTAGAACCTGTCCTCAATAATATTGCTGAATAACGCCATTGTTTATGTTGTAATGGCCTATATTCTTCAATAGTCACGGTTATTTTGTATAGTAATATGATTTTAAATTGATGCATATCCACAATGCTTAAAACATCCTTTAATATCATCAGATGTGATTCACTCGATAGCTTTTGCCAACGCAACTTGCAACTCCGCCTCAGTCTCAGTCCGCAACTTCCGAATCATGATCTTCATCTTAGACCAAACAAACTCCATAGGATTCAAATCAGACAAATACACAGGCAAAAACACAATCCACACCCCCTTATCCCACAACGAC
>JAITCR010000118.1 GCA_031282985.1 Nitrososphaerota archaeon
GAACTGCTCCCAATTCTGTGTAAGCAGCATAATGTTTTTGATTGCAATTTTGAAGGTCGCTGCCCTTCAAAAAGAAGGGCAGCTCAATTATATAAATGCGTTAACAACAAGAAAGACAAAGAAACGAATAACTTTACCATGACTCATACATCGCCTCAAGAGCCAATTATGATGCACGTAACGACTCCTACGATGCGAGCAGGCGAGCAAGAGCAAGACAACCATCTTTTGCCGAAAAATTTGAAAGAAACTGGACACTTGATCCACCACCAAATGACTATTTCACTTTACCAAAGGATAGAAAAAAGAAACGAAAAAATGACTACTGGTAAAAATAACAAAACAATTTAGACACAAAATATGTATGAGAGTGAGAAAAATGGAAAGTAATGAAAAACTCTTAATTCAACTCAGTTATACTTAACAGCAAACGTGCTACGTATGGTAAAAAGATTTTGACGACGCTGTCGACAAAATTGGCAGAAAAATATGGAAAAACTTTCACTAAACGCAATCTATATCACATGGTTTTGTTTGTGTAACGATCCCGGATACAGAAATTCTGCCAATACTGTCGGCAAAAATGAGTTGGCCACATATTGTGGTATTCCTTAAAACAAATAACGCTCGTATGCTGTCTTTCTAATTTGTAGGTTTAGCTAAAATTGACTATATGCGGTTTTGCGGTGTCGTATTGCGTAAATTGTAATGGTGTCCCCATAAGCAAAAGCAAAGAGAATTCTATATGTTCCCACTCTGATACGAAAATGATTAGGTAAGCCTTTTAACTTGTTTATATCCAGCTTTTTAGAAAAACCTTCTTTCTCCAAAACATCTATAACGTCACTTACTTTGATTTGTATGTGTTTTGGCAGTTCTTCAAGTTGCTTTTGGGCTTTCTTGTCAATAAACACCATAGTTGCAGGCAAAACTATGCCTCTTTAAAAGCATTTTTCCAAGGTACAAGTTCAAGAGTATTATTCTTCTTAGCCTCTTCATATTCCTTAGCAGCTTCAACCTCATCAGACAACGGCTCAACAGACCCAATCAACCGCTCCTCTACCAAACAATTCAACCCCTCAACCCTCTTAGCCAAATCAACTAAAAGAGATTTTATTTCCTTAAGCTCAACCTCGGTTGTCATAATCCTTCAAATCACAATAGAACAACACAATATTTAACAATTATTGACCATTTGACAAAACAACACGATTTTATCAAGGCAGTACCATGTCCTTAGCCCTCAAACAAAAATAACATCGCCATAACTAAAGACACACAGTCACATAAAGAAGAGCAGCTTTAATATCCTCGTTTACTAAATCAGGATAATAATCAGTTAATATTTCCTCGTCCGTTACACCATTTTCCAAAAGCTGTACAATCAACTGAACAGGAATACGAGTACCCTTAATAACTGGTTCACCAAACGCAACATTTGGATTTACTGTTATTCTATCCATTAACTCCATCATAGTCACCTGTAAAAGCAAATAATCTAAAACGCTAAACGCATAATACATGTAACGGAATAACTTGAAACAAACACCTCAAACATACATATACACAACTCCTTGCAGAGCTTCACATTTATGCATCAACTCTGTTGCACTTTTTTGCTCAAAAATCAAGAGTTGCTTTTCAGAAATCTGTACAGCAACTCATAACAAATACTGTAACACAACGCAAAAATTAAACTATTCTGTTATAGCAAAGTTTATTGTTAGTGTGTATTGGAATATTTGGTGTTTCTGCTTTTTGTTATTTTGTGTTCTCGATTGGTATTTTGTAGTAATGTCTATAAGCGACAGCTAATGTACCACTTTTGAAGATGTACCACTACGAAAGGTTGTCTGTGTGAACATGAATGTTAAGTCTTTGTTTGATTTACGCCGTCGCCATAATCGAAAAAATTTATGTTTTGTTTCTTTATGGTTTATGATAGTATTAGTTTCTTCTTGTTTTGTTTCAGTGTTAAGTGGTGTTTCTCCTTTTGCGTCTGGAACTCCTGATAAAATAGTTAGCAATGAAACTGAACTGCGAAACGTTATCAACAATACTGTAAATCCTGTGGTTATTGCTCTTGGTAACGATATTACACTTACAGGGTCACTTATTATCCCTTTTAACAAAAATATTACGTTAATAAGCGATAATGCTTCCAAATTTTTCAAGTTAAATGGTGTAAATGGTCAATCCACTATCATCGTTGAGAAGAGTGGCGTATTGAGGCTTGAGGAGGTGTAGAGGCGGTAGTAGAGAAATAGCATGAGTAAGCGATCGGTTAAGTTGAGTTTGAAGGTTTGTCCGGCTCCTATGGCTCGTTTGCGGTTTGTTCTTTGAAGTTGTTTTTGTTCGTATGCAGAGTATTTTTCGTTTATTGTGTTGTTTAGAATGTTGAATTCTTCAAGGGTTAAGCCTGTGAATTCTTAAAATGCTCCAGATTAGACAATATGACTCAATTTAACACACAAATCAACTAAAACCCAAATAAAACACTTAAACACTAATAAAACCTCTGATTCACCGTTAAAACACTAATAAAAACTAAGGTTTACTATAAAAACACAAGAATTCAGGCTACAACAGTTTTGAACAAACAAAACAAAAACCGACAAAAAACACCAACCACAAAACATCACAAACAACACAAACCCACACACAAAACAAAAAA
>JAITCR010000171.1 GCA_031282985.1 Nitrososphaerota archaeon
TGAGCCAAATTTTTCGTTATTCATTGCAGAAAACGCAAATAACCATCGCTATTTAAGCCAACGACAATGACGACTAACGAAAAAATCACCGTAACAATGGTGTTCATAATTACTGAATATAGGTTCTTAGTTCTTCAGGTATGGTAAACACTATGTGCCGATGAGGCACCACATAAAGCCTACCAGCTAATTCATCAGCTCACAAATCAGCGTGTTTTTTGCCGCATTGCGGGGCAAATTCAACTCTTACACGGCAACGGAACAGTTTTAGTAGGCTACATTCTGGGCATTTGTAGGTTAAAAAGCCGCATTTAGGGTCTCGACAGTGAAGCATCTTTTCTACTTCATCAACCTGATTGTGAGAGGTTTGGATTCATGACTTTGAACTGCTCCCAATTCTGTGCAAGCAGCATAATGTTTTTGATAACAATTTTGACAATCGCTACCCTTCAAAAAGAAAGTTACTCAATTACATAAATTCGTTAACAATAAAAAATCTGCACAACTACTGCACACCCCGTTCACGACGCAAAAAATCCCCCACATCTAACACATTAACCACAGCAACCCCGCCCCTACCACCTCTACCATTACCATTGTCACTGTTTTTTTGTTGCTCAAACCCTGCTAAAACCTTGCCAAACCCAAGGCATTCCCCAAACTCATTAAGCACCAAAACATGACCATCCCGACGAATCTTACCATACACTTGTAGTATACTATTTCTAAAAACATCCCGACCACAAATAAACAACCACCCCGCCTTCTTATCCACAACTATACGATTAGCCTCATATTTCGCAAGCATATCAAGCAAATTAAAACTTGGAAAAAATTTACCCGCCCTAACTTTACCCAAAAAAACCCCCGCACAAAAAAAGCCATCCCTAACAAATGACTTAACATTACTATTTAACAAGAAAAATCGACCATCATGCTGAACAAGCATTTCATCATTAAAAACAATTTTCACACCAAACTGCAACGCAAAATCAACAACAACCTTAGCCTTCACAAACCCCGCCTCACAAATTTACATACAAAAAAACCCTGAGCAACATCAGGCCAAAACCTGCGACAACGCGCAACAGACGAATCCAAACGCTTCCCAAAAACCCTAGTCAACCCCGAAACACCCGGACAATCAACATCAACAACCTGCAAGTCCAACTTATTCAAAGCCCAATCCACATTCAACTCATTCTCCTCAGGCTCCAAAGAACAAGTAGAATAAACAATCTCCCCATCATCAGCTAAACATTCAACAGCTTTCATCAACATCTCCCGCTGCACACGAGCATTACGCTCAACATCAACCAAAGTACGATTCTGAAACCACCGTAAATCCGAAGCAAAATTACCACTACAAGGAGCATCAACAAGAATACGATCGAACTTTAAACCCAACTTTGGACCATTCCTAGCATCAAACTGAAAAACAACCACATTACCAACACGACACCGCTCCAAATGATTAACCAACGCCATCAAACGCTGCTTACTAACATCCAACGCAACTATACATCCCGTATTACCCATAACATCAGCCAGCTGCACAGTCTTCCCCCCTGGTGCCGCAGAAGCATCCAACACCACCTTACCTCTAATATTAGAAAACAACGACACAGGAACCTGAGCCGCCGCCTCCTGTATAGAATACAAACCAAGCAAATACTCTGCAGTTGCACCCGCAGAAACCTTTGAATCACAAACCCAATAACCCGAAGACAAAAAATCTATCTTCTCCAAATTTAACCCTAAACCAGAAAGACGAGAAACCAAATCTTGCTCTCCAATGTTGGAATAATTAAAACGAATTGCCTGCCGCAACTTAACCGGTTTATACTTCCAACCTAACTGTTCGTAACGACCCACAAAAAACTCTCTACCAGACATAAAACCTAAAAAGAAAAACAGAACATAAAAACCTTACAGAGGAGGCAGACACTGTTGGTGCTATTACACTTAGCGATGAACACATAAGTCTGAAGGGTAAAAGGTTACTTTTGGCTTTTTTTAAATGCTAGTTCAAGTTTTTTAAATACTTGAGAAGGCCTGTTTCGGATATTTTGAGGTTAAATTTTTCTATCAATTTCAGTAAGGTGTAATCAGGGTTTTTCTTGACTTCGAGTTTAATTTGAGCTATCTGAGTCTCGCTTAAGGCTGAGGGACGACCATAGTTTTCATAGTTGGGCAAATATGAATCTGTTTTGTGATATCTTGCCAGAGTTTTGTCGCGGAACTTTCACTTACAAAGAGTCAGCGTGCAATATCGGCTTTATTTTCATTATTTTGCTTGTGTTTGATTATTTTTTTCTCTTTCCTTATTAGTAATTGGCTTTGGCATAACAACATAACAAAACAAACATATAGTAAAATTTTTCTCATGTTGCTATAAAATCTTGTGGACTTAATTTAACTCGCTGTCGGCATTTTTCAAAAGCAATAACACTTGTTATTATTTACCAAAACATGGGTTATACCGTTTTGTTTTGGAAAATAAGTTGATTATTTTTTTCGTCTACCCTTATTATTGCGGTTTTATCAACTTGGTCAGCTAAAATCATCTTGGAAAGCTCATTTATGATTTCTTTTTGGATTACCCGTTTTATGGGTCTTGCACCAAATTGTGGATCAAACCCAATTTTAGCAATGTACTCTACTGCTTCTTTAGTTACAGTCATATGTATGCCGTTCTTTTCTAACATCTTCTGAACAATACCGAGCTGGTTTTCGACGATTTGACTGATTTCCTCTCGAGTTAAAGGCTCAAACATGATTATTTCATCAATGCGGTTAAGGAACTCGGGTTTAATTTCTTTCTTAAGTAGGCCAAAGATTTCTATTTTGGTCTTGTTTAGCACTTCTTCTCGGTTATCAGATGTTACTTTTTCGAGGTTTTCTTGGATAAACTGAGAACCAAGATTTGAGGTCATTATAATTATGGTGTTTTTAAAGTCCACAGTTCGGCCTTTGTTATCTGTTAATCGACCATCATCTAATACTTGGAGTAAAATGTTAAAGACATCTGGATGGGCTTTTTCTATTTCATCAAGTAACACTACACAGTAGGGTTTGCGACGTACCGCTTCAGTTAATTGTCCACTTTCCTCATAACCAACATATCCCGGCGGTGCGCCAACCAACCTTGACACGGTGTGACGCTCTTGATACTCTGACATATCAATTCTAATTAGGCTGTTCTCATTGTTGAAGAGAAACTCTGCTAAAGATTTTGCCAACTCTGTTTTACCCACGCCTGTGGTACCCAAAAAAATAAATGATCCTATAGGCCGTTTAGGATCTTGTAGACCTGCACGGCTTCGGCGTATGGCATCTGAGACCGCTTTAATAGCCTCTTCTTGCCCCACTACCCGCAGGTGTAACTCCGATTCAAGGTTTAACAGTTTTTGCCGTTCACTTTGCAACATGCGACTAACAGGTATGCCTGTCCAATGAGAAACCACTTCCGCTATTTCTTCGGCTCCGACTTCTTCATTAACAAGTGCAGAGTCCTTTTGTATTTCAGAGAGTTTACTTTTAAGTTGCTCA
Source organism: Nitrososphaerota archaeon (assembly GCA_031282985.1). Classification (GTDB taxonomy): domain Archaea; phylum Thermoproteota; class Bathyarchaeia; order Bathyarchaeales; family Bathycorpusculaceae; genus Bathycorpusculum. Next base: position 3,553 of record JAITCR010000171.1, read on the forward strand.
ATGGTTTTTGTAGCTTCGGGAATTTTGCCGTAGCGAATTTCTGCAACCTTTCCCAAGTCGCCTCTACGGTTAGCTGTTTCATCTTCAAGTTTTAACTGTTCGATTTCGTTCTTTTTTATTTGAATTTTTTCAACTATGTCTTTTTCATTTTGCCATTTAGTTTTTAGTTTGTTACGTTCTTCGGTTAGGTTGGAAATTTCTTCTTTGATGGGTTTGAGTTTTTTTTCGTCTTTTTCTCTTTTTATAGCTTCTCGTTCTATTTCTAGTTGACGAATTTTGCGTTCTATGGTTTCAAGTTCTTCTGGTGCGCTGTTAATTTCAAGACGTAATTTAGCTGCTGCCTCATCGATAAGGTCTATAGCTTTGTCAGGTAGAAAACGCTCAGATATGTATCTTTGAGAGAGATCTACAGCGGTTATTATGGCCTCGTCTTTTATACGCACATGATGAAACACTTCATAACGTTCTTTTAGACCTCGAAGAATAGAAACAGCATCCAATGTGTTTGGTTCATTAACTATAACAGGTTGAAAACGCCTTTCTAAGGCTTTATCTTTTTCAAAATATTTCTGGTACTCTTTAAGAGTGGTTGCGCCAATAGCACGCAGTTCACCCCTTGCCAAGGCAGGTTTAAGTATGTTAGCAGCATCCATAGCACCCTCACTTGCACCTGCCCCAACCAATATGTGAATTTCATCAATAAACAAAACAATTTCCCCTTCTGAGGAGATCACCTCTTTTATAACGCCCTTTAAGCGCTCTTCAAACTCGCCTTTATACTTAGCACCTGCAATTAACGCACCCATATCCAAGGAGTAGAGTTGTTTGGATTTTAAATTCTCAGGTACATCCCTATTGATAATGCGATGTGCTATGCCTTCAGCTATAGCAGTTTTCCCTACTCCGGGCTCCCCTATAAGTATAGGATTATTTTTCGTTCTCCGAGATAAAATTTGTAGAACACGACTAATCTCCTCCGATCTGCCAATAACGGGATCAAGCTTACCTGACCTAGCTTGATCATTAAGATTAATAGCGTACTTGTTAAGCGCATTATACGTGTCTTCAGATGTTTGAGAATTCACCTTTGAACCCTTGCGTAATTGGTTAATAGCCATTTTTAATTCTTTTTCATGCACACCACAGCTCTGCAGTAAACGAGCCGCTGAATCATTAATGGTTATAGTGGCCAATAAAAGCTGCTCAATTGATATGAATTCATCTTTTGCCTCCCCTGCAAACTCTTGAGCCTTCTGAAGCATTTTATTAAAGTTCGAAGATGCATATGTTTGTCCGCCTGTAACCTTTGGTAAGTTGTCAATTAATTTGTCGAGTTGAGTTGTAAAGTAGTCAACATTCACATTTAGCTTAGTTAACAAATAAGGCATTACATTTTCATCAACGATTAACATTGCCTTTAATAGGTGCACAGGTTCAATTACCTGATTTTGTTTTGCAACTGCAATCTCAGAGGCTTTCTGAAGAGCCTCTTGGGACTTCACAGTAAAATTATTTGAATTCATAACCTTATTTCACCCACTCATTTAGTTTCAAACCTGTATGATTATGGGCTAGTCTATATTTATATAGGCAGCCTCCGAAAACCTCTTAACTAGCATGGATGTTATGTGCAGTAAAGGCAATGTAGGGAAATTGTGTGGGTCAACTGCCTTATTTGAAGCAAAAACACAACTTGAAGTATTATCAAACCTGAGTGATCCACTAATAAAAGCTAACCAACTAATTGACCCAGAAAACATTTCGTAAACCAATCGAAGACGTCATACGCAAAGACCACACCCAAGGCGGACGACCACCCTACGATGCCATACTCATGTACAAAATAACCCTACTACAACAATGGTACGACCTATCAGACATGTCAGCCCAACATCAGATAAATGATCAGTGTCTTTTATGCGCTTTCTAGACTAGAGCCTGTTCACATTAAGATGGCATCGTAGATCAGTGCCATTATGATTACTCCTGTGTGTAGATTATATCACGTTTGTCATATCGTGTGAATACTTTTCGAAAGCGTTTGATACGCAAGAAAAACCGTTCTACCTCATTACGAAACTTGTAGAGTTCTTTATCGTAGTTCCAGGGATGTTTACGATTCTTCTTAGGCGGTACCACTGCAACAAACTCTTGCTTTTTGGCGAGCTCACGCATTTTATCTCCTTCATAAGCCTATCCATCAACAGAGGCGTATCTTTACCGTTAAGCGTTGCAAGCAACTTCTGACCCTCAGGTGCATCATGCGCATTACCTGCGGAAAGACTAAACGCTACAGCAGTCTTGGCAGACAAAGTAACAACATGAATCTTGTTGTTAATCCGCCTTTGGAGCGCCCGATGCTTTGTTTACCGCTTTTTTGAATTGTTAACGGCTTTATATAATTGAGTTGTCCTTCTTTTTGAAGTAGAAAAATAAACCTCCTATAACAACTCCAATTATTAAAATCAGAGTAGCTATAACAAATATAAGGTAACTGTCAAGGGTAAATCCTACGCCATTTGGTGTAGTACTATATGGTGAGCCACTCGGAGTTGGACTGTGTGTGGAACCGCTTGGTTCAGGATTAGATGGTGAATCGTTTATGTAGCTAATGTCATAATTGTTGTAACCTTGGGTAAAGGGTGATGTCCAAGTAACCTTGTTGCCGATATGGGAATTGTACACTTCATCATGAATAGGGTTTCTATCATACGATGCAGAAGCACGGTTATTTGAAAACACAACACCATCACTAACAAAAAGCTTATCAAGACTCCCAACAACAACCCAAACCCCACCACCACTATTTGACGCTGTGTTGCCAGAAATTGTACCACCAGATAATTCAAAAGTAACATTATTGTTATCATGATACACACCGCCACCATTAGCTACTGCGTTATTATTAGAAATCGTACCGCCAGTCAATTCAAAAGTACCCGTATTATACACGCCTCCTCCATCGGTATATGTAGCTTTATTATTAGAAATCACGCCTTTAGACATAACAAAGCTGCCGCCACTGTTACACACTCCACCACCGCGACCCGCTTCATTACCCGAAATCTCGCCGCCTGACATAACAAAAACACTGCCACCACTACACACACCACCACCCCATGATGCTGTATTACCAGAAATTTTACCCCCTGTCAACGTAAAAGTACCTGCATTGGTGAAAGTTGTGGCAACAGTGTTCACGCCGCCACCTTGTATAGCCGAGTTACCTGAAATTGTACCGCCAGACATACTAAAACTACCACCGTTGTTACGCACGCCACCGCCGTCATCAGTAATACATTTGTTATCTGAAATTTCGCCGCCAGATATGCTAAACGTTCCAGTGTTATATACGCCTCCATTTTGGTTGCCAGAAATTTTGCCTCCTGTCATAACAAAACTACTACGATCATCATTAATAGTAACGCCACGACCGCTGTTATCTGAAATTTCGCCGCCAGACATAACAAAAACACCCCCACTGATAGTTACGCCATCAGTGTTACCAGAAATTCTGCCAGCTATCAAATGAAGAGTACAGCCACGGTCAACATAAACGCCACCACCGCGATCATTTTTGCCATGTGATACAACAATGCTGTCAAGTTTCAGCGCTCCACCGTTCATAAGAGCAATAACAAATGAATCATCAGCGGTAAATAATCTAAAAGTCTCAACGTTAGTGTTGCTTGTTAGCGTAATATTTCTATTATCGACAATATAGATTGATCCTTTAATTTCTATATCTCTGTTAAGGGCAATAACAACAGGTACATTAGTCGCTGCATTGTTAACAGCGTCTTTAAGTTCAGACTCTGTTCCAACTTGTATAATGTTCTGTCCTTCGACATTTGGTACAAACACACAAACAAGTAAAGAAGACAGAAGTACAAACATCAAAGAAACAATCGACAATTTTTTACATGAACTATTTAACTTAAAGCTAGTTTTAACATTCATTTATAATACCTTCTTAGATATACGGCTCACATTTTCAAATAGTGAAAAACATTTCGTATATACATTGCTACAGAACACAACATAAACTAAAAAGTTCATAATAAACGATTAAGCATTATAGATTTGCTTGTTTTTCTCTATTTGACTTATTCTTTTTTGGAAGTAAACAAACAAAGTAACTCTTTTGTTTTTTCTGTGTATGGATTTGGGAATGCTTCGTTTACTACTTTATTGCCTTCGTTAAAGAAGTCGTCTATTCCTTTGCCCATTGCTTTGCCTCGTGCGGTGTGTTTGTCAAGTGCAAAGTCGGGGATTGTTGGGAGTTTGTCGTTTTCTCTTTCAGTGTAGACTACTGTTTGTAGGTCATCTGTTATTCTGCTTTTTTGACTGCGGCATAGGCATACGATTGCGTTTGTTAGGTAAATTTTATGTGTGGATTCGACGAGTTTGGTTTTTTCGGTTTGGTAATGTTTTTGCATTTGGTCTATGAGTAATGGCATTATGGGGTTTGCTGGACCGATGTCTTCGGAGGCGATTATTTTTAGGCGGTTCCATAGCATTGTTGGGTTGAATTCTTCTATTTCTGCTGCAAAATGTGTGGCTTCGTATTCCATACCTCTACGTATGCATTTCTGTAATGCGCTAAGTAACTCGTAATGATCATAACCGTGTTTAGTATTTGCCATACAATGTTTTCCTTCTATCTTTTGTTATGAGAAATGTTTAGTTAAGAATTAAACTTTTGTATTTATTGACAGGTTTAACTTAGAATGAATTTGAGTACTTCAGTGCATTTTAGGCTTGTAACAATTATGTCTGGGTTTTCTTGTTGTTAACGCATTTATATAATTGAGCTGTCCTTCTTTTTGAAGGGCAGCGACCTTCAAAATTGCCATCAAAAACATTATGCTGCTTACACAGAATTGGGAGCAGTTCAAAATTATGAACCCAAACCTCTCACAGTACAAAATCGACGAAGTAGAAAAGATGTTGCACTGTCGAGATCCAAAATA
>JAITCR010000175.1 GCA_031282985.1 Nitrososphaerota archaeon
AAATGTAGACTTTTTACACCAAAAAGTTCTTGATAATCACTTTCACGCAGACAATCAATACGGTCTTGTTTATTTATCACATCTTACCACCAAAACACACATAATTTTCTTAATCTAAACTTTAAAACAACAACACAACATATTTAGTTTCCGAACAGGTCTATTAAACAACAAAACAAAAAACCCAACAACACCCTGCTTAAACTCCAAAACCACCTCATCACAAACCCTAACAACCCCCACCACCACCCAAACCCGTATCTACAACAAAATACCAATCATAAAACTGCCGATTCCCCTCAACAAACCGACCCCCAACCAACTCTTTTTGCCACACTTCAAGTTTACCCAAAAACTCTACAAACTCACTCACCTACCGCCTTCTTACTATCATAATAAACATGCCTAAAACAAGTCTGACCATTCCAACATGTAACATCAGTAACTGCAAAAAAACAGTGACTACCCACACGATGATGATAATTACCAAACTTTTCCATATCCCCTCGAACCTTAACAACAAACTCCCACGACCACTTTGTAGTAAAAGGCACTCCAACAGTAAACAAAATATGCCCAGCATAAAGACAATCAACATTATGCTCACTGTAAAAACCCCTATCCATAACCATGTGCAAACCTTTAGCCTTTAACCAAGAAAGCATTTTGAGCACATTCTCAAGAGTACTAACATCTTTTAGGCTGCCAATGAGGCTTTCATAGTAAAGGGGTAACTGGCTTGTCTGCCTAGCAGTAGACACAGGTTGATTTGAGGAAGACTTTCTCCATCACGGTTGTATCCATAGCGCAGGTACTGGTTTTGTTTGCTGTAGGAGTACACACTTGTGATGTCTAGGGCAAGGTATTCTGTTTCTGTATGAGTTTTTATCCAGTTGGTGAAAAAGGATAATAGACCTTAGTACATATTGTTCTTTGTTGTTTTTGCCCGCGTATTCGCCTGACTTTAACAGGATTGAGTGCAGGAGGCTTAATATGAAACGTGCTTTACCTGATTTTGATACCTAAATATGAAACCTTGAAAGGAGCTGTGTACACTCATTTTAACCACTCAAATTCTTAAACTATTCTGCTATAAACGCTTCGGTCTGTGGTTCAATCTTATTGCAGGCATCTGCAACTACGAACAAAGAAAATAAGTTATGCAAGAAGTCTAATAATTAAAATAGCGTAATAATTAAAATAACGATAACATAGGAAAATTAACCGATTAGGAGACACAACCAAAAACTGAAAATGTTAGGAAATAAATAACGGTAAGTTAGTAGAAGTTAAGCGTTTCTTTGCGTTTCTCTGCCTCTTCGTGGAACCGTAACACTTCATCCACTATCTCCACATTGGAAAGCAGCATACGCCTACAACAGTAACGTTTAACGCCAAGACTATCAAGCACGTCGCTGGCATTTTCGCCTGTCTTAATACGACTTGCGAATTCTTCCCATTTATCTCCAACCAATTTACCGCAGGTGAAGCATCTTACGGGAATTATCACTGTCCTCTTTCACCTTACCTGTAACTCTTCTGTTCCTTTGCACGTGCACCAGCGCCACCGAACTTTTTGGTTTCTTTAGCCCTTGAGTCACCAACAATCATTGTTCGGTCATATTCACTAAAGACTGTGCGTAAATGCGCGCTTTTAGTCCATTTGAGTAAAGCATTTGCAATTGCCATACGAGCAGCTTCGGCTTGCCCCATGAAACCACCGCCACTGGTTTGGACATCAAGATCTACTTGTCTCCAAACGTCTCCACTCGCTTGCAAAAGTGGTTCCATGATTTTTTCACGCGCAATAATAGGTTCGTAAATTTCAACAGGTGTTAAGTTTATACGCACTTTACCTACGCCTGATCGAACCACTGCCCGTGCAGTAGCAGTTTTTCGTTTTCCGCTAACAACTAGCACTTTTTTTGACGGCATAATTATTCACCTTGATTCCACCCAATTTCTTTTGATAACTCAGCCAACGTGAAAAATGGTCCTTTAAGTTTCGAAGCCTGTGCATCTCCAAATTGGATTGTTTGCTGGTCTTTAAATTCTAATGGAATGCCCATGAAAACTTTTAAACGTTTAAAAGCTGTTTTACCTTTTGGTTGACGGTAAGGTAGCATTCCTCGGACAGTTTTTTTGAGCATTCTATCTGGTCTACGATAGTGAAATGGCCCACGTTCAGGTGCACCTACTTCGAGAAATAAGTGTGCCTCTGCTACTTTGCTTTTCTTTTTGCCTGAACAAATTGCTTTTTCAGCATTAAGAATAGTTACGTATTCACCATTAAGCAACCGTTTTGCAATGTTGCTTGACATTCGACCAACGATTAATCCGTCAGCGTTTACGTAAGTTATTTGGGATTTTGTTGACATGTATTTCACCGGATAATTTTAATGTTTGAACCTTTTGGGTTATCTGCAACAAGCTCAGGTATTGTCACATATTTTGCTTTTATAGCTTCAAGTTTTGCTTTTGCAAGTTCTGAAATGCTAAAAGCTGCCACTGTTATTGGGTGGGTTAACGAGCCTGTTCCAAGAATTTTCCCAGGAACAACAACTATGTCCGCACGTTTTGTATTCCTGTTGATGCTGCTCAGGTTCACTGCAGCACGTTGAGAGCGTGGTTGAGCTAACTGTTCAGCTACATCCAACCAAATTGGCGCATTTTTTTCTCTGCCCTCTTTCTTTAATTGTCTAATGAGCTGAATTAATTCGGGGTTGGTTGATTCTGTTTGTATCATTTATGTTTCTACCTTTACTTGTTCTTCAAATTCCCTAAGTTGCTGCTTCAGAATTTTTGTTGCTTCTCGAAGCACGCGTTCAGGCGGAAGGGCACCTGTTGATTCTAAATTAAGGATAAAAGCATCTTTTTCCCATTCAACCTTAATCACGGAAGGCTTCTTGGGACAGCTGTCAACACAGTCCATACATAGAGTACAGGAGTGCAAGTCGCGGACAACAACTTTTGCACCTTTAACTTCTAACACTCTTTTTGGACAGATATCAACACATTTTTTGCAGTCTTCACATGATGTTGCAGGAGGGGTAATTTTTGGGTAATACTTATATGCAGAAACACAGACAGGCTGCCATTTTGTGTGGGTTTTGCCTGTACCAAGTCTTGCGTAGGCTTCGAGTTTTAGTTTTTGCCCTTTTGCAAGTTTGACAATTGGAACTGTATCAGATACTGGAACTATTTCAGGGTTTTCAGAAACAAGTTCACCACTGTAAACGGTTCGTGTACCATCTTTTGCTTCTGCGTCTAATGTTAATGTAACGCGGCATTGGGAGCATCCGAATTCACTTTGGCATGAACAGTTTTCTGGAGTGTTGTAATTGTCAAGATCGGTTTTTAATGGTGTAAGACCGAGCCTGTGAGCAATAATTTCATCTTGTAAAATGGATGAATTGTCAACCATTACGACATCGTCAATTGCCATGCATGGGACTTGAGCAAGTGATATTCGGCGGAGAGCGTTCATTAAGGGAATCTCTGCTCCTCTCACAATTACGCGAAGGATGTTATCGTTTTTCTCAAGGATTTCAATTTTCACTTGCTAAGACACTCCAACAATAGATGCGATATTAGTTCTGTATTATTTCAATTTTTCTAAAGTAATTATTGGAAAGTAAAAGTTTAAACTCTTCTTCCTCTTCTGCCACCAGGTCTTCGTGTACCATCGTGGGGTATGGGAGTTACTTCTTCAATGCGTTCAATGCGGAAGCCGAATCTTGCAAGAGCCCTGATTGCTGCCTGTGCGCCTGGACCAGGAGTTCTTGGACCACTGCCGCCAGGTGCGCGAACTTTGATGTGTATTGCTGTGATTCCTTTATCTCTTGCAACTTCTGCAGCGCCTGTTGCTGCACGCATAGCTGCATATGGCGATGATTCCATGCGGTCAGCTTTGACGAACATACCACCAGTTGTGCGTGCAATTGTTTCTGCACCACTAATATCAGTAATGTGAATCAATGTATTGTTATACGAACTAAAAATGTGAACTATACCCCATTTCTCATTACGTTTGCTATTACTCAAAATCTACCGCCTCCACCACGGCCGCCTCTTCTACCTCGTGAAGATTGACGGATTACAGGTTCCTTTGCGACAACTGACAAACTTATACGTAATGCGTGCTCTTGACTGGACATTGCGCTTGTTGTAGAATAAGCTATTTGGGCTTCTTCTGCTTTTGGCACAATGTAACCAGGGATCGTTACTCTACGATTGTTAATAGATATGTGAGCATGCGTAATTAGTTGGCGTGATTGGAATATTGTACGTGTCAAACTTTTCCGGAAAACAATCGTTTGCAGCCTTCGTTCTAAAATGTCCTCGATAGTTAAGTCTAAGACATCATTTAGAACAGCTGTTTCCTGCAGAATGCCCAGTTTCTTTAAACGGGCTAGCAGTTCGCCTTCCATTTTTGCACGTTCTTCAGGGGTTTTGCTAATTAATGAACGTGCAATACCTCTTACTTTAGATAAGTATGTTTTATGACGCCAGAGCTCGTGTTTGTTTCTTAAGCCGTATTGACCTAAGAGTTTAAGCTCTTCTTGGAGAATATCTTTGCGCCAACGGAACCGTGGCGTATCAAATTTCTTACGCTGCTTCTTTGGATCTCCCACTGTTATTTGCCTCCTTCAGATCCGCCTGATTTTTGCTGTAAAGTCTTTTTCTTAACACCCAAGGCTTTACCTGCGCGGCCAGTACATTTTGTTCTTTGGCCACGAACTTTTAAGCTGTAAGCATGACGGTATCCACGCCAAGAACGGATTTCTTTAGCTTGATCAATGTCTGTTTTAACTTTGAAAATTAACTCAGCACTCAAAAGGTGAGTGTCTTTACCTGTTTCTGAATCTTTTTGTCTGTTATAGAGCCAGCTAGGTATTCCATATTTTGCTGGGTCTCGAAGTACATCTTCTATTTTTGTGATATCTGACTCTGTGATGAAACCTACCCGCAAATCGGGATTAACGCCTGCTTTTTTAAGAATTGCATTAGACAGGCTCATGTTAATACCCCTAACTTGCTTCACTGCATAAGAAGTTTTAAGGGTACCTGATGAGTCAGTGCCCATGATACGTATTATGTGACGAAATTCCTGTGACGACATTCTAAATTATCATCCGTTTTAAACTTGAAGCAGTTATACGAAATAAGGCAGTATTTATTTAAACCTTCCCTTGCTAGAACATTCGTTTAATGAAATCTATAAAAGGCAATTAACCCCATAAGTCAAAAATAGCTAACATGTGTTCAACAACTTCGATTGGCAACTTGATTTTATATTAACAGTTATAGCCGTCATATTTGAACCAGTTTTTAATGTCAACAAGTGCTATAGTAGAATAGTTTAAGAATTATACTCTTCAAAATGGGTGTACACGGCTTCTTGTAGTGTTTCACATTTAGGCATCAAATCAGACAAAGCACGCTTCAAATTAGCCCACCTACATTCAATACAATTAAAAACAGGCGAATACACAGGTAAAAACAACAAAAACACACCCGCCCGCTCAGCAATAAGCAACAACTTTTTCCTCCGATGAAAAGAAACATTATCCAAAATAACCGTCACACCAAAGGCACACAAGACAAAAACGTGTTTTCAAACCAACCTCAAAAAACACACCATTAATCGAATACTCATAACACAAAACAGCCACCACCAAACCACCCAACAAACCCCCTATAACATTCAATCGGTGAAATTTACGCCCACGCTTAACACCTTCCACACACTTACACCTTGGCACACGACCATATTCACAATTAAATCTTTTTTTATCCCCATTCATCAATATAGACTCGTTTATGCTCCGGAATTAAAGATAACGCGTCTAGAAGGCTTGGCGGTCGGTTTGTGATTTTCACTGTAGGTGAAACTTTTTTTACGCGTTATTTTTAGTTTAACAAGAGTGACGTGCATGGAGGAGGGTTTAACGTTGAAGTGCTCTGATAGTTCTTTTAGGTATGCATTAGGGTGTTCTTCTATGTATTGTTATAGTTTTTGGGGTTGATTTTTCTTTTTCGTGTGCTGTGTTTTTTTGGTTGGAGGGAGCCTGTTTGTTGTTGCAGGTTTGTCCAGTTGTGGTAGGTTTTTTTGGGGATGTTAAAGGTTTCGCAGGTTGTTTTATTGTGTGCCTTTTTTCTAAAAGATAGGACGGCTTCTCTGAAATCCACACTATACATCATAACAACCAAATAGAACACACTAAAATTTAAACTAGACTGCTATAAACATCATTGTTAGTATGAAAACGCCTAATCAATTAATGTGGTCTGGGGGCTGCGATTTAACTAGCTTTGCTTTAACTTTCATAAACGATACTGGCCTGAGTGTAAAGATTGATGATAAACGTTATGATGCTAAAATAGAATATTTACCCCATAAAATGATGATAGGCGCTCCCATACCCGTAAGAATAACCTTCAACATGAACCGACCTGCTCCCAAAAAAGAATAAACACCCACAAAACAAGCGCATCATTTTTTCTCCCGCCGTCATCATTGCCCTCTCTCTTATTTTTAAAGCTATTTGGGTAAAAAAAGAAGCGTTGAAACCTAAATATTTACGCCTGTTTTAGTATAAATTTCAATTTTGGTTTGAGAAATTACAGTTTGACCTATGAATTTTGAGAGGTCTCCTGCCCAGCAGGGTTTAGAGTTGGCGGTGTATCCAACGGTTTGAGAAATTCCGCGCCACAGAAGAGCTTTGTCATAATCTTTTGCGTCTTGTGGCATGAACTCAAAGATTGAACGACTAGCAACGATAACAATTTTTTTCTTCATGCGGCTGATAGCGACGTTTATACGGTTGAGATTTAGTAGGAAATCACTTTCGCTTCTAACATAGTCAGGATCGCTTACAGTGGAGCTTATTATTATAAAGTCTGCCTCACCACCTTGATAACGCTCAACTGTATCTACACGTATTTCACTATAACCATCTGTGAACATATTTTTGAGCAAACCTTTCTGGGCGTTGTGTGGCGTGATCACACCAACTACTTCAGGCGGCACACAACGTACAAGGGTATTAACAATTAAAGCCTCAGTCAAATTGGATTGAAAACTTTCAGCTTCATCATGCACAATAAGCACAAACACGTTTTCAGGTTCAAACACTACGCTTAATCCGTCAGTTTTAGATTTAAATAAAGTCAAAGTTTCTTTCTGATCAGAACGGAAGTCAATTTGATCTTTTTCATAAACCCACTCTTTAAGAAAGTCTGCAACAACTGAGTGACATCGATGGCTTTCGCAAAGGCGTTCAGCAGGAATATTTGCAGGGTTATTGCATTTTATTCGCTCAAGACCTAAATCCTCATTACGCAGTAGACGCAAAAAGTCCATTGCAGAAAGAAAAGAAGCCATCTCTTCAAGGGTGCGTCGGTCTTCTTTTTCCCAATTATGAGAAACAATTGGAGGCAGCTGACGGTGGTCACCTGCAATAAGTATTTGACTGTTTTTAGTCATAAAACTACCAGACAGAATAAGTTCAGGTAACCGCATCATGCTTGCTTCATCAACAACTAGAAGGTCAAAGAAACTTTCACCCCATGGAGGCTCGTTGCCACCGATTTTTTTCATGAGTCCATATAGACCCGGGGGGGTTAGGCATAAAATTATTGGATCAGCTATGGAAGGGTTAGGGGCTAATGTTGCTTGATTTAACAGAATTCCTGCTAACTCTTCAACGGCATCTTTGTCTTCGTTATAATTAATACATGTAACACCATTCACAGGTTTAACTGAATTAGTGGTGCTACTTGACACACGAAATATTCGCAAATCTTTAAGATTATTGCCGCCGACATCAATGTACTCTTGCCAGCAACGGGCAAGTTTAGTAACAAATTCTTGTATAGCCTTATGAGTTGGCGCAACCATGAGCACATGACACTTTGAGATAGCTCTATGAGCAGCTACATGAGCTAGAACAGCCAATTGTAACGTTTCAGTTTTACCAGTACCTGGTGGACCTTGAAGCATAACTAGAGGTTCTTTGCCAAAAACATGATCAATAAAACGGTTTTGTTCAACTTTTGGAGAAAGCCGTCTATTTGTCATCCAGTTTAGAAAACTTGTAGCTCCAGACATTGGCAACACAGTATATGTGGAACCAGCATTTTTGCCTGCCAAGTAGTCTGCCAAAAGAAGATAGAGAACATTACTATCCGAGTGATATAGGCCTTTTTCAGCTCTATCAGAAATTATATCATCGGCTAATTCGTCCAAAATATAGTAACGGCCTTTTTCAAAGAGCTGCATATACTTGGATTTAGCTTTGGCTTTTTCGGGGTCAGTTGTGGGCAGATTGTGCCAAGCACTATATCTGTTACCCTTACTTGGCCAATTGACTACTTTAATAACGATTACAGCTTGTTGTACATCAACTTTGCTAATAATAGCGCGAGCGGATTTTCCTATTTCTGAGGGGGAACGTTTTTGGACTTCCTCAAATTGACCAGCAGAGTTTTTAGTAAGCTCTGTCACTACCATCCAGTCTCCTGAGCTGGAGTCATCAGACCCTTTAATTCGGCAGGCATTAATGACACATTCAATTTTAGGCAAGCCAATGCCTTCATAAACAAGTTTGCCGTGTACAGTAAATTCTTGTTCAGATTCAAAGACGTTTGTGCACTGAAAAATTAAAGATCTACCAGTTGCAACCCGTTGATAAGGTAACAGTGCATAGTGTTGATACATTTCTTGTCGTTTAGAAAAGTATTCTAAGTCGAGAAATTCTTGGCAACTACGTTTGAGAGTTGAATACCCCAAGGTAAATTCTGCAATTGTTGGAATATCTATAGGGTCTTTTTTTAATCTGCGGTTACGGATGGTTATTGATCGCTCTATATGTTCGAGAGCCATGCAGAGTTTTTGTCCCATAAGGTTAAGTTCTTCGTCAGTTATACGGCGAGTTTTTTGTGGATAATCGCACCATTTGCGTTTTTCTATTATAATTTTAGCTTGGCCTTTTTCTTGGTAATTGTCAAGTCGGCCTTTTGCACCCCAGATATATTCAACAGGTATTTGGTTACCAAATCGGGCGCGAGCAGGGTAATAACCATCCTTTTGTGTTAAATCATCACGCAGGAAAGTGATAGAACCATCAGAATTTCTATTGAAAGGTAAAGCGTAATTGAATAGCCCGTCACGGAAAACTAGATTTAAGTCTACAGTAGTGTTATCTTTCCGTGTTGCCTTCCAGTTTTTGCGGTCAAAAAAGGCTATCTGCTCAAGAATAGGCAAAAGACCGTTACTGTGAAATTTGAGTGCTTTTCTGCGCTGGACTTCATCTTGAATGATTGAAAACATTGGCTGGTCAATTGCTTGCCTTAGTCCTAAAAGATCCCTAACAGCTCTAGCGCTTATAATTGAGGACTGACGACATACAGCTTTCATCAAAATATCGCGTTCTTGGTGACTAAAAAAATATAGATGCATAGGTGCTTTGTCGGGGTTGCCTGTTTCGTTTGCGATTTTTTGTATCGCCTCTGTTAGGTCTTTGAAGAAAACTTCGAGGAGGTCCTTTTCTTGATCGAGACACGCTTGAGAATCATCTGGCAGAGTACGAATTATATGGGAAATACTTGGAGGTTCACCATGATACTGAGCACAGTTTACTCGTGCACTAATCATTGAAATTATGTCAAGCATATAATCCCATTCAATGAAGATATAAATACGGATCATATTATCAGAACAAGAAGACACTACTATCGTGTCAACACCCACAGGGTTACTCTCCGGGAGACTACCGTAGCCAGTGCCAGTTAACCATGGCATCCAACGACTTTTACTTGCATAATGACTATCAGGGCGAATCCCACTTAGCATATATTGAGCACGTTCAATTAGCCAATCTATTTTAGAACCTATAATTGGGTCAGTAGATAATTCGTGTACTTTTTGTGGGTCATTTGCAGGGATATTTTTGAAATCATAAGGACGTAAACTGTAGGCATCAAATACTGGTTTAAGTTTTGCCAAATCCACAAGTTTGAAAATATTGTGGTGCCTAAGGGCCTTCTGTTCACCGCGGCTTAAGTTAAGCAATGCTATGTTTTCGGTTTCTACGGCACAAATGATACAGCATTCATTAAAGCCACAGGGGTCACATCTTGAACATAATTGAAATTCAACTTGTTCTAAGGGCGTTTGGTGAATACGATTTAATTCACCATTTTCAGCGAGCAGCCGTTCGACATCCTGAATTAATGGATTTAATTTGAATTGGGACAAAATTTGAGGATTAAAGTCTTCAAAGTTAGTTTCACGGTTGATTACACCACCTTCGATCTCAACCTTAGGCAACAAATTGCCAAGTGCTTGTGAAAGTAACATCGCATAAATTGCCACTTGAATACGATGCATAGTTTGTTCCTTCCATGAAGCTTTAAGTTCAAAAATTCGTACAGTTACTTTTCCGTTTTTATACGGCCAAATAGCAATCAGGTCAGCTATGCCTTTTATATTCCACACTCCAATTGGCCCTTTCATGGGCACTTGATAGAGCAATATCGGACCGTTATTGATTTTTTCCTCTGCTAAGAGCTGAGTTTTGATAATTTGTTGTAACTCATTCAGAGATGCTGTGGCTTTTTCCCAACCATGCTGATGAGGGTTATATTTGGTAAAGTCATAATAAGTAGTAACTTTTTCTTTTATTTCAGAGATTTTTTTTGCTTCAAATAATTTGCCTGTGTCATAAAGTAGAGAACTTGTGGGTTTGAAAGCTTCAGGCCACCTGCGTTTTTTTATGTCTTTACCTTCGAATTTTAGTTTGAAGAAACGTGGGCAGCAGTTGAAACGGATGTATTCTGCTATTCCTGAAGCCGTTAGAGAGTTATCTTGATTTTCATCATCTAACGAGAATTCTGTGTCTATATCGTTATTGCTCAAACTTTTTCTGCCCTTTAAAGTGTAATTTTATGTTTTTAACTACTGTAGAGGTTATTGTATTTAGCGATAGTTAAAACTAAAGACGCAAAACCAAAGCAACATTAACAAGTAAACTAAGTGAATCAGGAAAAAGGCATGTCGAAATCAACGAAATCGATAAAGCAGTTAATCTTCGATAACCTTACCACTACAGTCGTAAAACAAGACGTTAAAACAAAATCTGTTGTACAGAAGCAGATCTGTATAACTAAAATAGAATCTGTAACAGGAATTGACGAGTTAATTCTTAGAACCTGTCCTCAATATTTTTAAAAAAAATTATTTGGTGAAACGAGAAAATAACGTTATATCTCATTTTTAATTGTGTTTTATGCAATGTTAATGACGCTAAATTATATGTATCATCACAATCAATGTTAAACAGGA
>JAITCR010000185.1 GCA_031282985.1 Nitrososphaerota archaeon
AATTTTGCTTATCAATCTCATGTTAAAGGTGGTGTTGTATTGTCCGGTGAACGTAATACGCAGCGTATTGAGCGTAAGCATTTATCGTTACGTATCTGGTGTAGCCGGCTGGTTCGAAAAGGGATTCGTTTTTCAAAATTAGAAGTCATGCATCACACAGTTATTGGTTTGTTCATTAACTTTTGGTTCTTCAAAAGAAAACTACCCTTTAACCTGCTTTAGGACACCGCCCATTATAGTGTGCTAAATATACAATTTGCCTTGTTTTTAACGGGGGGTGTTTGTTTCCATTTTTTGTTAGTTGTGTTTGGTTTAGTGAAAAGTTATATAGTGCGGGGTTGTAAAAAGATGGAGTGTTAAAGATGAGAGTCGGTCTTTTTGGCTTTGGTAAAACTGGTAAGGCGGCTGCAACGGTGTTGTTGCAAAGTAAAGAAGCTGATCTTTGTTGGGTTATTCGGAAAACTACGAATCTACAGCATCGTTCTGTCCCCGAGTTTCTTGGGATTACAGATGATAATCAAGGGTTGATTTTTGCTAAAGATGAATGTACCTTTTCTGAACTTTTTGAAAAGCAGCCTGTGGATGTTATAATAGATTTTTCTTCTGCTGATGCCGTACTGGAATATGGGCCGGAAGCTGCTAGTAGGGGTATAAGTATTGTCACTGCAATATCTGCTTATCCTGAGTCGACTGTTACTTTTATGAAAATTTTGTCTGAGCAAACAAGAGTTCTTTGGTCTCCTAATATCACTATAGGTATTAATTTTTTAATGATAGCTGCTAAAGTTCTTAAATCAATTGCGCCATATACCGATATTGAGTTAATTGAGGAACATTTTAAAAATAAGCAAGAAATCTCTGGTACAGCTATAAAAATTTCACAGTCATTGTCTTTGTCACATGAAGACATTAAATCTGTTAGAGCCGGCGGTATTGTCGGTCGGCATGAAATAATATTTGGTTTTCCCTATCAAACAGTACGGTTAATTCATGAGTCAATATCTAGAGAAGCCTTTGGTACTGGTGCATTGTTTGCCGCTAAAAGTGTTCTTGGTCGAGAAAACGGTTTCTACTGCATGGACGACATGCTAAAGTCATACTTTAATATAGTAGCATATTCCTAAAAAATAGGAAGATTATGCTTCTAACGTTCTTCTCGTCTATTTGCGTCATAAATAGGGGAAATCTATAGTAATTTGTCTTTTAGTTTGCTTTCTGCAGCAATTTCAGTTTATTCCAGAATTTTAAGAGCCGCTTCATTTGCTGCTTGAACACCTATAGAGTTGTCTGTATATTGGCTGCTTGTTGTGGAACATATTTCTGAGAGTATGCTACCAATGTTATCTAATTCTTGGCTTGTCTCTGGCATTATGCTACCCATTTCTGAACGTATACCGTTTAGCACGGTTGTTGCTGGACTTAAAACAGTTACCAAGTCCCCCATTTCTGAAACAGTATTCAAGCGTATTGACACGCTTTGTAATGCCAATGAAGCGTGAAAAAGCATTTTTTTAACTTTACGAATTTCACCAAGTTCTGTAGCGTAAATGTTTGCCCTTGCCTGTTCTCTGTTTTCCATGGTACGAACACCTTTTTTTGAAAATTTCGGCATCACGCATTTCAAATCGTTTAACTGCTGTGTCAATTGTTCTTGCTTGTGCATCAAGTCGTTGGGTAACATTGGCGTTTTGCTCTTTTATGCTCTCTTGTGGTTTTGTTATATTCACAATTTTTGATACTACGGTATCTTTTTCATTTTGTTTCCATTTAAAAGGGTTATGCCCATTTTGTATTCTCCTTGTTCTTTTAGCTGATGAGGGTAAGTAAAGATAAAAGCCTGTTTGCCAAATTGCGCTAAAACTTACTACCCTATTGTTTGCCTTTTTTAATTTAATTGACTTCTTGCGTAACTATGGAAAACATGGTTAGTGTATTGTGGGTAATGTTTTTGTGATTGTTGGTAAAGTTTGAAAATATTAAGGTTATCGTGATGAAGAGTTTCGTCGGATAACTGGGGTTAAACGTGCAACATTTGAAAAATGTTGGAAATTCTTCCTGGTGCGTTAACTATACTTTAGTCTTTATTATTTTTGTATTCTCAAACTGAACAAATGCGCTACCAAATGGTCAAATTAGATGTATAAAAACACAAAAACTACACAGCTACACCAATAAAACTGTCAAGATAATGGACCTGTTCGGAAACTAAATATGTTGTGTTGTAGTTTTAAAGTTTAGGTTAAGAAACTTGTGTTACACTTTTGGTGGTAAGAGTCATGAATAATAGCGATCGGATCGATTGTCTACGAGAAAGTGAGTATCAAGAACTTTTTGGCATAAAAAAACCCACCTTGGTAAAAAGAAAAAGCACACCATAAAAACACAAATTATTGCTAATGCACAAACAAAAGATGTCATAGCAATAGCGCAATCATATGGAAGTAAGCATGATTTTGAACTTTTTAAAGAGAATTTTGATGGTTGTTTGAAGGGTGTTTTGTTTTTAGCAGACAGGGGTTATCGGGGGATTTTAGAGTTGTATTTGAATAGTAAAACACCGGTAAAATGCAAGAATAATCAAAAGTTAAGCAAAAAAGAGAAAGCGTGTAATCGTGATTTGTCTATGCAACGTATATTTATTGAGCATGTTAATGCGTGGATTAAGCGTTTTAAGATTTTAAAGTATACGTATAGGAATAAGCGGAAAAGACATGGTTTGCGTGTATCTTTGATTTGTGGAATAGACCTCTTGCGAAACTGTCATTTTTTCGAAGTTACAGATGCCGCATATCACGTTGAACCTTAAGCTGAAACGTTTTCTACAATTACAATAACGGTCAGATACGATCTTAAAACGCTT
>JAITCR010000186.1 GCA_031282985.1 Nitrososphaerota archaeon
GGCGTATTGTCGAACTGCCAGAGATTGGTGAATTGAGGATGCGGTAGCCGAAGAACCCAGACATTGAAGGCCATCTCCGAAAACATCTTAACTATCAAGGGTATAATGTGCAGTAAAAGTATAGTAGGGAAATTTGTATGGGGCAGCTGTTGTATTTATTTTGTTTTTATCGGTTTGAAGCGTAAAACATGAGTTTTCGGAGGCTACCTGAAGAAAATGCTTGACTGGCTACAACATTTAGAAGAAGTTTTTCTTTGCGGATAATTGGGAGGTGTATGCGGAGTTGATTCCGTCTGAGCTGCTGGTTCAGACTAAGGAACTGTGCGAAAATAATGTGCACTTCTTTTTGCTGAAAGCTAGTGTAATTCCATTTTACGAGCGCAAGTTATTTATGCACAGTTCCTAAGGCAGAGACACTTGGAGTGGAGCGTAATAATTTTCGTCAGCGTCATTGGTGTGATTAGTTTCGTCGGAGGACCTGTATGGTCCCAAAGTTTACGTATGATTGATTTGACGATTTTTCTGTTTGCCGTTTTCACGTCAACGGCTCACGAGAGGAAATCTGGAACCTCGCACACAATCCCTTTTGAAATTCTCCTTAATTTTTAACGTTTTTCTTGATAGACTTCTTGCATAACTTATGTTTCCTGTTCGTAGTCGCAGATACCTGCAATAAGATTGAACCGTAGACCGAAACGTTTACGTCTGTTACAATAACGATCTGACACAAATTTAAACCACTTAATCCAACCAACCACACACCCATTTAAAACCCACACACTTAAAACCCCACAATTAAACACTTCATCCTCCATAGTTAACGATCTTTTCTTACTGCACTTTACCGGAATCACTAAATTAACATGAAACCACGTAATACCAACATACCCCGTATCCACAACCACCCGGATTTTAGAAACAATCTTTAGTTTTAACTCTTTAAACAGTCTAAAACCATACCAACAACCCTTAACAAAACAAGTACAAATAATTGTACCATCCACCTTGTTAACAACCACCTACAACTCTATAGTGTACCTCTTTTTCTTTTTACCCCTGTAACACCAACTTGCTTGTTTAGACCAACTCCACCAACGACTCCGCAACATCAATCAATCAATCAATCAATCAATCAATCAAAACCCCTTCGTATTCCACATCACTCTTCAGCAATACTTTTCGACCAGACAAAGAAAAAATTCCACCCTTAACCAAAATATCCTCAACCCAACGAATAATTCTAAAAATTTAACTCTCACTCATACCACAACCTGCAACAACATACACATAAGTGCAATATTCTCAAATATACGCCAAAACGGCAAACAACATATCCTCAAAACATAACTTAGACTTAGGACCACCCAACACAAGTCGTTTAGTTAACGCGACAAAAAGAATTACCAACACTTTTTCAAATGTTGCACGTTTAACCCCAGTTATCCGACGAAACTCTTCATCACAACAACCTTAATATTTTCAAACTTTATACACCATCACAAAAACATAACCAACAAGACACTAATCACGTTTTCCATAGTTATGCAAGAAGTCTACTGTCTTTTTTAATTTATTAAAGCTGCCACTAAGCAGGTTCTTTAATAGTTTAATAGAAATGACTCTAAAAGAGCAATAT
This sequence comes from Nitrososphaerota archaeon, assembly GCA_031282985.1. Taxonomy (GTDB): domain Archaea; phylum Thermoproteota; class Bathyarchaeia; order Bathyarchaeales; family Bathycorpusculaceae; genus Bathycorpusculum. Next base: position 1,637 of record JAITCR010000186.1, read on the forward strand.
AGCCTTATATTCTGTTTTTAATTATTTTTGAATGTTAAGAACAGTTGTATGGGCGTATATTTTACGTATAAAGGCGTTATTTTTATAAGTTTTAAGCGGTAAGTTAGATTTTTATGCAAGCAGAAATTGGAATAATAGGTGGAACAGGTCTTGATGACCCAAAGCTTTTCACAAAGATAAAAGAAGTTACAATAGATACACCCTACGGGAAAACTTCAGATGAAATCACTATTGGTAAGTTGGGCGATAAATCTGTGGCGTTTCTTCCAAGACATGGAAAAAAACATACAATTAGACCCACAGATATACCAATGCGAGCAAATATTTATGCTCTCAAACAGTTAGGGGTTAAACGCATACTTGCACCTTCAACTGTTGGATCTCTTCGTGAAGAATATGTGCCAGGTGACATCGTTTTTGCGGATCAATTTATTGACAGGACAACAAGACGTGAGCAATCATTCTATACCCAAGTAGAAGGTAAAGTTTGTCACATTGGTGTTGCAGAACCTATGTGTCCAGAACTTAGAAGAACCGTTATATGTGTTACCAGAAACTTGGGCATAAAAATGCATGAAACGGGAACATACGTTTGCATTGAAGGCCCACGTTTTAGCACTAAAGCAGAATCTAAAATGTACCGTGGCTGGGGTGCAGACATTGTTGGCATGACTCTTGTTCCCGAATGTGTTTTAGCACGTGAAGCAGAAATATGCTATACATCCATCTCAACAATTACTGACTATGATGTGTGGAAAGATCATCCAGTATGCATTGATGACATCGTCACGGTTATGCAGGCAAACATTGAAAATGTTAAAAAAATCATTGTTGAAACTGTCAAAACTATACCAACACAACAAAGTTGCGACTGCAAAAACGCCCTTAATGGAGCATTCGCGTAAATAATCGGTAAGGGAAGAAAAATGAGTACGAATAAAATAATTCAGACAGTTGACTTAAAAGCTAAACTTCGTAGCATAAACTTCAAAGGTGTATGCTTCTGGGATATTGCTCCAATTCTTAAAGATCCAGCTTGCTTCAAACAAGTAGTTCAACAACTTGCAGAACATTTCAAAAATAAAAAAATTGATGTCATCTGCTCAAATGAGGCAAGAGGTTTCATTATAGGGGCAGCGCTTGCGTATGAGTTAGGTGTTGGGTTTGTGCCAATCCGTAAAAAAGGGAAACTACCTTTCAGATGTGTTGATTTAACATATAAGAAAGAGTATGAAGAGGACACCATTCAAATTCAAGAGGATGCAATCAGCAGAGGGCAGAATGTTTTGTTAATTGATGATTTGTTAGCAACGGGGGGAACAATTAAAGCAAATATTGACCTTGTTGAAAAATTCGGCGGGAACATTGTTGGTTTGGGTTTTCTCATAGAATTGGAGTATCTTGACGGCAGAAAAGCAATCATCGATAAATATGACATATTATCATTGATAAAACTGAAAAATACAGAACCCTAAAAAAGTTTGGTTAAACAACAACTCTTTTTGGCAATAATCCAAATACCAACGTTTTCTTATTTTTTGATAAGAAAATACAGTATTTTATAGAGCAAATATTGGTGTATAATGTACCTAAGAAATGTTTGAAACCTTGATTTCTAAGTTTATTTTTGAAAGGGTTAGATTTCGTCAGCAATTGAAAGTATTTTTTGACAGATTGTATTAAATTTGTTTTCAGCAAGAGCAAGTAAACTATAACCTTTTGGGGTTAAATTGTAAATTTTTCGGGGGCGATCATTTTCCATGTTCCAACAACTTGAGATGTAACCTTTCTGTTCTATTGTCGCCAATAATGGATAAACGGTACTTGGACCAAAATAAACTCCGAACACTTTTCGGACGTTAGATATCAATTCATATCCATGCATAGGCCGAGCGTTTAAGAATTTAAGTATTATATAGTCAAGTAACCCTTTTGTAAGTTTTGCGTGGACTTCATTATCTAAATCAACCATGCAACAATCTACTCATTAAACAAACCCGTAAAGCCATATTTTAGTGATAATGCATACAACAGCAATACATAAACAATCCACAATATATCGAAAATCGATATTAACATTGTTAAATTAAACATAAAAAAACAAACAAATACATCAAAAAACAATCACAAACAGCAAATGCCCAACAGCAAAACAGAAAACAAAATCACTAAAGACAAAACTAACCACAACAAGCAGCAACAACCGCTAAAAACACAAAAAACTACTATAAACAGCGAGAACAAAGCGCCTTCGGCGCGAATTAACTAGACACTACCAATTTGCATAATCATCAGTATCCCCTTCAACATAAACCAAACCACCCCCTTCATCAGACCCAGACACACCAGCAAAATC
>JAITCR010000204.1 GCA_031282985.1 Nitrososphaerota archaeon
AGCTTGGGAAAAAGATCGAAATAATGAAGTTAAACAGGTAAATTGGCACTTTACCACAAAACAAGCAAGAGGAAAACTAAAACATTTATACCCTAACTTATAATGTGGTCAGAGTAATAATATCGTGTAGAGGCGAAAAATGTTAATCTGTTCTATTTTTGGCAAGTTTGGCAGAAGCATACTTGTCCGCCGCTGTAGTTGATTTTTTCTATTTTACTTTTGCATGTGGAACATGTTTGGTCTTTTTTGTTTGGCCCCATTTTGGGTATGTACAAGTTAGGTTTGCCGTATAGATCAACAAACTGGTTTTTTCCACCTGCTTCTAAGCGTTCTTCAACAAGTTGCGTGATTGCCTTGAAAAGCGCTCTTTCTTCTTCTGCGGTAAATGTACCCGTATTGCGTTTAGGGTTAATTTTGGCACGATAAATAATGTCCTGAAAAGCACTATTAGATACCCCCACAACAACTGCGTTTTTTCCAGCTAAGGCCGCTTTTATATTCTGCTTTTTATCCCTCAATCTTTCATTGAAGCGTTCAAAGGTAAAGTCTACCTCAAGGGGATCAAGTATTTGGCTGAAATCTCGCGTATATAGATAATTGGTTTTTAACACTTTATCTTCTACTGCATGTATACAGCCTATCCCTTTTAGACTAACTGTCAAAATGACATTTTGTATGTCAAGTTTAAAATGAAATTTGGGAAGTTTGGCCTGTGACTTGTGTAGCAAAATGTTGCCACCGTATTCAGGTCCTAAAACTATGTTCCAACAGTTACTAAGCTTAATCAGAATAGTGTTGCCCCGCGATGTGACTGACAAAATTTTGCTGCCAACTATCGGTTCAAAGACTGATTTCTCACTGACACAGCCTATACGTTGAAGTTGCTCACTATTTTGTATTTCATAGGCTATGATTGTTTTGCCCTTTACTTCTTTTTCCATTTGTCTTGCAAGGATGCGCGCTTCTATACCTTCAACACTCATGGTGTTTTCTTCTATGCACTTTTTGCGTCTTTAACTTCATATATTATGTCATTTGAGAACCGCATGTTTTGCGTATCTATTTCTTGTATCATTTTGTTTACCATACGCCCAACTACAAATACTAGTACATTTAGACCTCTTGATGCAGCTATGACAGCTGAATGACTGATACCAAATTCTATGTCTGCTTTTAATTCTAACTTGTTAACTACAGCTCTGCCAACGGCACCCATAACTCCTATACGATCGGGTTTGAATTCATCTATTAGACTTTTGATTTTTGCTATATCAGCGTTTCTTGAGCCACCTTTGCGAATGCTAGGCAATTTGATAATTAGGATTTTACCTTGCTTTAGTTTAACTTTGCCTTTCAAGTCTTTTAAGCCAATATCTTCTCCTAAGACTGCATTGTTTGCTGCTATGCCTATAGCTTCAACATTTGGATCGTTTACGGGTACAGTGTAAAAGACACCTCCTTTAGTTATGAGTCCTACTTGTTCGCCGATTTTTACGGGAAGAGTTGCTATGGCTATCCAAGCGTGGTCAACTTTTAATTCATTTTTTATGGTTTTGACGTATGTATCGAGGTTTTTTAGTTCGTCACGAAGTTTTGTTATACCCTTTGGGGTTAAGCGGTAGTCTGCTCGTTCAGATCCTGCTTCAAGGAGGCCTTCTCTAGATAGTTTCTTAAAATATTTGGATATGGCTTGTATTGTGATTCCTATAGTGTCGCTTATGTCTTTTTGCTTTATATGAGGCTGATGTCTCATAACTTCAAGTAAAATTTGAAATTTTGTAAATTCTCCTTTATCTCGTAGTAAAATGTCTTGAAGCTGTTTTTTCATATTTCCTATTCAACCATTAGTTAACCAACGTTAAACGAACTTTTATATGTTATTGGCTGAATTATCCAACAAGGAGAACAATATATGCACATAATGGAAGGTTTTCTACCACCAGAATGGTGTATAGTCTGGTTTGTAATATCCATTCCCGTACTTGTGTATGGAATTTATAAATTAACAAAAATCACAAAAAAAGTCCCTGAAGCCAAACCCCTTCTGGCATTGATGGGCGCATTCATATTTGTAATCTCAGCCCTCAAACTTCCCTCCGTAGTCGGAAGTAGTTCACATCCAACTGGCACAGGCTTAGCTGCAGTCTTTTTCGGTCCCGCTGTAGCAGGAGTCCTATCACTTATAGTTCTGGTGTTCCAAGCCTTACTGTTGGCACATGGCGGGTTAACTACACTTGGTGCAAATGTGTTTTCTATGGGTATAGCCGGTCCCGCTGTAGGTTTTGCCATATGGATGATATTTAAACGAGCAAAACTTTCCCCCTCAGTGGGAATCTTTACTTCCGTTGCCCTAAGTGACTTAGTAACATACGTTGTAACATCAATACAACTTGCTCTTGCTTACCCCTCAGAAGGAAGTGTTTTAGCAGCTTTTACAAAATTTGCTGCCATATATGCTGTAACACAGATTCCAATAGCAATCGCTGAAGGCATTGTTGCTGTTCTAATCTTTAGCTTCCTAGCAAAACACAAGGGTAACATTCTCTCTTTGTTAAAGGTAATTAAGAGTCCCGTTTCAAACGTGGACAAAGAGGTGAACTAACATGAAGTACTGGCCTTACATTGCATTGGCAATTGCATTACCAATACTATTCGCAGCTTACACAATAGCTTTAGGCTATACTTCACTGTCTGATGAACTAATTACACTACCAAACGAAACTGAAATTCTATTGTTCTCTCTTCAAGCAGGAATAGGAGCTGCAACTATCGGGCACTTCCTTGGCTCTTTTAAGGGTGAAAAATCAAAAAAACTCTCCACAGCTAAGGATGTCAAACAGAAACAGAAATTTGATTTAAAATACCTCCTAAAATACCTCATATTAATAGTAGCTTTAATAGCTATATTCATATTGCCGTTCGTAATTAATTCCGGTGCTGAATTCAGCGGTACAGATGGTCAAGGACCAGAAGCCATTGAATCAGACGGTTATACGCCTTGGATTGAACCATTAGGATTACAACCAAGTGAGTTGGGCGAAAAAGTGCTGTTCTCACTTCAGGTGGCTATCGGTGCTGTTATCCTTGGCTATTATATTGGGTATACGAGGGCAAAGGGCCACTGATAATATGGACGGAAACATTCATTGAGTCATTCTGATCTCTATGCAGAAGTAGACCGATCAGCTTACACAAATGCGATAGCAAAAAGTAGCCCTATAACTAAAACTTTTTTTGCACTTTCCACACTTGCCATATGTGTCTTCGCACCAACATTTGTACCAACATTTATTGTGCCTATTATAGTGTTTATTTTATGTACCATTTTAATATTAGGCGTTGCTAAAGTCAAACTTCGTCTTTATCTTAACTTACTTATCTACCCCACTATTATGGCTGCAATTAGTTGTATCTTTTTAGCTCTGTTTTTCGGTACCGGCGATCCCATTGCACAATTTTCTCTACCTTGGACTACTTGGTCAATTTATAAAAGTGGGATTTTGACAAGTGTGATTACTTTCTTTAGAGTTGAAGGTGCTCTTTCTTGTCTGTTCTTTTTAATATTAACTACTTCAATAACTGACCTTAGTCTAATACTTAGACGTGTGCATGTTCCAAAAGTCCTTCTTGAGATATCACTGCTAATTTATCGCTACATATTTGTATTCTTAGAAGTTGCTGAACAAATGACAATAGCTCAATTAATGCGATTAGGCAAGGGTGGTTGGATGAAAAGAATACGTGGTTTCGCTTTACTTGCAGGTAACCTCTTCATACGATCCTTAGAGCAGGCTGAACGTACTTTTACTGCGATGAATGCACGAGGTTACGATGGGCCTATATATGTTTTAGAAGATTTTCCTAAATCAAATAAATTAATGCTTATTGTTATAGTGCTTTTTAATGTGTTATTTGCTCTTGTGGTTTACATGCTTTATTTAACAAACTTTGGAGTTCTGTAAAATGCTGTTTAAAATTGAACATTTGGTGCATCAATATTCAGACGGAACATTAGCCTTAGATGATGTGTCTTTGGAATTTAATCATGGTGATCGTATTGCACTTTTAGGCACTAATGGTTCAGGTAAAACAACCCTACTTAACCATTTAAACGGTATACTTAAGCCCACTTCAGGTACAATTTGCTATGAAAATAAACCATTAGGGTATAGTTCTAAGGCATTACTTGACTTAAGACGTCACGTTGGCTTTGTTTTCCAAGATCCCAATGACCAACTTTTCGCGCCCACTGTAAAACAAGATGTTGCTTTTGGGCCATTAAATCTTGGTTTACCCCAAGAGCAAGTTAAAAAAATTGTTGCAGATGCACTACAAACTGTTGATATGGCCGATTTCGCTGAAAAACCTCCCCATTTCCTAAGCCTTGGACAGAAAAAACGAGTTGCCCTAGCAGGTGTATTAGCCATGCAACCCGAAGTTATCATAATGGATGAACCAACATCAAATCTTGACCCAAGGGCTACAAGCGAAATTCTTCATTTACTCTTGCAGTTAAATAAGGAAAAAAATATCACTTTACTTTTAGCCACCCATGATGTTGACATGGTGCCACTATTTGCTAACAAGCTTTTCATTCTAAAAAAAGGTAAATTGATGTCTGAAGGTAAACCTAAAGAACTTTTTTCAAACACTGAACTAATAAGAGATGTTTACCTGCGTTCACCCCGAATAGCACACCTCTTTGAAGTTCTAAAGAAAGAAAACGGCATACCAATTTCTGATGAATACCCATTGACAATTAGTGAGGCAAGAAAAGAAATTCTAAGACTCTTAGAAACTGCAAAAAAATAACCAAAAAAGTAGTGTGCACTTTTTAGGTACACGTTTTCTTATTTTACTCTTAGAAGCCTAAACGAGTTAATCATAACTATTAGTGCGTTGCTTTCGTGAATTATGGAAGCTGCTAATGGTGATATTAGCCCTTGGCTGGATAGTGCTATGCCTATGATGTTTACTGCTATAGCAAAGACGATGTTCTGTTTAATTATGGACATTGTTGTTTTGCCAATTTTTAACAGTTGAGATAATTTTGATAAGTCATCTGTTACTAACACGGCACCTGCGGTTTCAATGGCTACTTCTGTTCCTGAGAGGCCCATGGCTATTCCTATGTCTGCTTGGGCGAGTGCTGGAGCATCGTTTATCCCATCTCCCACCATGGCAACGGTTAAGTTTTGGTTTTTAAAGTTTTTAATTTTATTTACTTTGTCAGTTGGCATTAATTCTGCTATAACTTTGTCAATATTGCATGTTGTTGCGACGGTGTTGGCTACGTTTTTATTGTCGCCTGTTAGCATTATGATTTGTTTTACGCCGTTTTCTTTTATTTGTGCTACTATGTTTTTCATGTTTTCTCTGGGTTGGTCTGATAGGCTTATTGCACCAAGTAACAATTGTTGTTTTGCAATAAGAACAACTGTGTTTTGGTCTTGTTTAGTTACTATGTATTTTTGTGCTTCTGGTGTTATCTGGACTGCATATTTTTGCATTAAGCGTGTATTGCCAACGATTATGTTTGTTTCATTGTTATTTATGCTAACTCCTAAACCTGGATGATGCTCAAAACCGTCAAGACGTGTAATGTTTAAACCTTTTTTGAGGGCTTCATCTATTATGGCCTTTGCAAATGGGTGTTCAGAGCATTTCTCTGCCTCAGCTGCAAACTGTAAAATTTCTTCAGAGCTGTATTGTTGACTAAAACTTTGTATATCTATAACTTCCAATGCCCCTTTAGTTATAGTTCCCGTTTTATCCATAACTAAAACGTCAATTTTTGACATTTTTTCCAAAGTTTCCCCATTTCGTATAAGAATACCCCTCCTTGCAGCATTTCCAATACTGGTGACAATAGCTGCAGGAGTTGAAAGAACAAGCGCACATGGACAGGCTATAATAAACACCGCCGCCATACGCATTAGGTCTTGTGTTAACGCAAAAACAATTACCCCAAGTATAAGAATGATGGGTGTAAAATATTTTGCGTATTTATCTGCAGCTCGCTCTATAGGCGCCTTCTTCTCTTTTGCCTCTTTTACCAATGCTATTATTTTGCCATACGTGCTTTCTTCTCCAACTGCTGTTGCAGCTACATATATGGCGCCCTGTTGAACTATAGTTCCACTATAAACACTTGCCCCCTCAGCTTTTTCTATAGGTACAGACTCACCTGTAACTGAGGCCTGATTGACGTATGCATGTCCTCTCTGAATAACTCCATCTGCTGGAATTTTCGCTCCAGGCCTAACTATGATGGTCTCCCCAACTTTAATTTCATAAGGCTTAATCTGAACCTCTTGTCCCTCTCTAAGTACAGTTGCTATCTGAGGCTGCTCCTCAACAAGTTTCTGTATGGCCCTTGTACTTCTCTGTTGAGCATAATCCTCCAACATCTCCCCCCCTACTAACATAAAGGCAACAATTGTTGCAGGAAAATACTCACCACTAACTATAGATGCCACTATTGCTATCGTAGCTAACATGTCCATGCTAAAAACGCGTTCACGAAGACTCTTAATAGCCTCATACCCTATGGTTAATAATGCTAAAACTGCTGAAAAAAACTGAAAACAAAACGTTACTGTTAACGGTAATAACTCAAAAGTAGTTGCTATCCAGCCTGTTAAACCTAAAACCGTAAAAATAAAAAGTATCACTTGTTTAAAATTCATAATTTTCCTTCCTTAACGGTGTTAGACAAGTTTTGATAATGCCTCTTTGAGCTCTTCTATGTACTGCTCTGTTTCACCTGAAGTGGCAGCTTCTCTTAGACAAGATTCAACATGATCTTCTAAAATTAATTTTGATACCTTATTTAATGCTGCCCGTATGGCTACTATTTGTAGGAGTATGTCTGGACAGGTTTTATCTGTTTCAACCATGTTTTTAACGCCATGAACATGGCCTTCTATTCTGGATAGGCGGTCTGATACTTCTTTTCTTCTTTTATGAACATGCATCTACTATATCCCATGTAGGGGGAGGGGATACAAACATATAACCTTTACTCAAAAAAAGCTCCAATCCTAACAAAAGACACAACCTCAAACTTACAACCAAACAATATCCATAATCAAGCAGATAGTAGACTAAACAAGTTAACTAACCTGTTGTCTGAAACGCTACCCTCACTTCGATGTTGCCAAATAAAAATATGCAGCTGAACGCCTCCGCTTTAGACCTGCAAAAAGGTCATTGCAAGTGCGCCATATACATTAAGCATAACCGCAAAAGCACCTATTACGAGATCAGTACGGGTCGGTCGCGCTTTTTTCGAGAGCAACAGATACAGGAAAACCATAGGTATCATATCTATAGTATAACGCGCACCAAACTGCCAACCTCCGAGCGTTTTATGAAGACAAAGCAAAATTATGTTGACAAGTACAGCCACACATATAGCCGCCTTAACCATAGTCATTTCTTTCCTAAGCAAATCTTCTATCAGACATATGAACCATACGATGAAAATAGGATTAGCTATATAGAACATAAACCCATCGAACATAGGGTATTGAAGCCCACCGTTTAAGCCAAGCGTTATCGGACGTAAAAACAAGTTATAGAGATTGGGTAGCAAATAACTCAGATGAAATTGCCCATTTGGGGAATTAACAAACTCTGGAAGATAATTGTGCCCAAACTCAATCGGATTCCCAAATCTGACATAATTATATATCATATATGCTCCACCTATTACAGCTGGACCAACAAAACATTTGAGCTGCCCAAGCATAAGACGTAACGGCTTTTCATTGAACCGCACAGCTTTATCCTTCATGAAGTAATATATGAATAGAACTGGGAAAAACACTATAGAAAACGGCCGACACCCCACAGCCAAAGCCAACGTTATATATGAAAACACTCTATGATCTTTAAGCATTAAATACACCGTCGCAAGACATAACAACATGTTAAGCGACTGCGCTTGAAACCAAACACCACCATTCGTAGACATCCACATTAGATTACATCCCCACACAACAAAAACAGCCCAGAATGCAGCAAAAATATCCCTTGCCCCAATTTCCCGCATGCATTTATACGCAATCACCGCGCTTATCAGTGAATACACCGCTATTATCAGATTATTTGGCGTCATCTCACCAAACACCAACGCAAAAGGTAGCATGAACACTGAGGGTAAAGGCGGAAAAGAAACATACCAATTATTATTATATATGGCCAATTCAAGATAGGAATAATCTTTACCCAGCCCAGTTTCTCCCCGAAGCCACGCCAAAGATTGCAAAGTATAACTATCCCAATGAGAATGTGCAAAAAGTGTGCCGCCCAAAAGATCATGAATGAGTATATACCCGATTATCATCAGAAATATCATAATCCATATTGTCTTATCGAACTTGAACAGTGTTTTTATCATGCTGAAAAACCGCTAACCTCTGTGTTTACACCAACGGTAAATACTAAATATTGAAAAAGCCATCGCTCAACAGGCAAAAAATCGTTGTTAACATCACTAACTTTGTTGTTTGTTTTGGTTTGTTTTTCTTTATACTGTTTGACGTGTTTACTTTCATAGTTAACCTTCATGCTACAGGAGTCACTTGTACTATCGTTACTAAATTTTCTCATACACATTGCCGTCTTATTTGTTACCTCTATTGTTGCTTGTCATAGTTGGTTGGTTCTGGATCGGAGTTTTTGGGTCAAGCTTTATACACTATTTATTTATTAGATTTTAGTACTTATTATTTTTTGGTGTTTTAACGGGGATTTACAGGTATTTGTTTGGAATTTTTAGACTGCTAACTTGCCGGATGTGCGAAAAATAACTATACCACACACTGCATCAGTCATAATATCATAGTGTTTAAGTCTGTTTCTAAATTCATCACCAAAAATATAAAACTTTGAAAGTATTTCAAAAGGGATTATGTGCAAGGTTCAAAATCTCCTCTCTTGACCCATTGACGTGAAAACGGGCAAACAGAAAAACCGTCAAATCAATCATACGCAAACTACGCGAAACCATACAGGCCTTCCGCCGAAACCGACCACACCAATGCCGCTGACGAAAATTATTCCGCTCCACCCATGCATCTGCGCTTTCGTTTAAACAAGCAACTCAGGCAGAATCAACTCCGCATAAGCTTCCCAATTATCCGCAAAGAAAACCTCAACCTTCAAACTCTGTAACCGATCAAGCATTTTCTTTAACGTTTGAGCACTTCGGCTTCCGCATTCCCAATCC